>DAHUXL010000096.1 GCA_027307195.1 Rhodanobacter sp.
CGCGAGCCCGACCGCGAGATCGAGCTGCACCTGACCGGCAACATGGAGCGCTTCATCTGGTCGTTCGACGGCGTGAAGTTCTCCGATGCCAAGCCGATCCATTTCAATACCGGCGAGCGGCTGCGCATCGTGCTGGTCAACGACACGATGATGAATCATCCGATTCACCTGCACGGCATGTGGAGCGAGCTGGAGAATCCTGAAGGTCGGTTCCAGGTGCGCAAGCACACCATCAACGTGCAGCCGGCGCAGCGCATCACCTATGCCGTATCCGCCGACAATCCCGGCCACTGGGCCTACCACTGCCATCTGATGTACCACATGGAGGCGGGCATGTTCCGCGAGGTGGTGGTGTCATGAAAGTGAATCGACACAACACTTCATTTGTGCCGCATCGTTCCGCGTTGCTGGCCGCGTTGCTGCTGGCGCTGCCGCTGACTGCATCGGCGCAAAGCGCACCTGCCTCGTCGAGCAGCGCGGCGCCGATGGTCATGGGCGGCATGCCAGGTATGGATCACGCCAGCATGCCCGGCATGGCGATGCCGGCCAAGACGGGCGGCAGCACAAAGCCGGCAGCGAAAGCGTCTGGCAAGAAGGCGAAGAAAAAACACGCCCCGGCCGCGCCGACCTCTTTGTCCCATGAGGCGACGGACATGAGCGGCATGGATCACGGCGCGATGCCCGCCGCCACGCCCGGCATGGATCATCAAGCGATGCCGGGCATGAGCCCGGAAGCGGTGAAAGGGATGGATCACGGCATGAAGCATGACGCTGCGCCAGCCATCGGTTCGATGCCGGGCATGACGATAGGACCGATGCAGGGCGGCAGCGCGCCAGCGGATGCGCGCAGCGGCGACTATTCCGACGGCATAGCGGGCAGCCCCATGCACGGATTGCACATGCACGGCAGCGCGCCATTTGGCATGCTGCTGATTGACCAACTCGAAGCGTTCCACAGCCGCGATGCCCATGGCCAGAACTGGGAGGCCCAGGGCTGGTATGGCAACGACAGCGACAAGCTGTGGGTGCGGACTGAAGGTGAGCGCCGTCGCGGCGAACTCGACGACGGTGAGCTGGAGGCGTTCTGGAACCACAGCATCGCCGCGTACTGGAGCACTCAGCTGGGTGCGCGCCAGGACTTGGGTGAAGGCCCCAGGCACACGTGGGCGGCCTTTGGCGTGCAGGGCCTGGCGCCGTACTGGTTCGAGCTGGAAGCCACCGGATACGTCAGCGCGTCCGGCCGTACCGCAGCCCGCCTGCGCGCCGACTACGAGTTGCTGTTCACCCAGCGATTGATCCTGCAGCCGGAACTGGAGGCAAACCTCTACGGCAAGGATGATCCGCAACAGCGGATCGGCAGCGGTCTCTCCGACGTCCAGTTCGGCTTGCGGCTTCGCTACGAGATCCATCGGCAATTCGCGCCCTATATCGGTGTGAACTGGGTGCGTCGTATCGGCACGACCGCCGGCTATGCACGGCAAGATCACCAACCCGTTCTCGACCGGCAGATCGTTGCCGGCGTCCGGCTCTGGTTTTAAAGGAGCACCATCATGAAGCAGTACATCAAGCATCACAGCGTCACCGTCGCCGTCGTCCTGGGCATTCTTGCTGCCGGCACGGGCGTGTTCGTGTACTCCGGCGTCTACAACATCGGCGCCGACGACCACCACACCAGGCCGGTCTTCGCGATCATGCAAATCCTGCGTGAGCGATCCGTCCATGCGCGCTCGAAAGACCTCACGGTACCCGACCTCAATGATCCGCAGCTGATCCTGAAAGGTGCCGGGCAGTACGCGGCGATGTGCACCGAATGCCATCTCGCTCCAGGCAAGAAGGATTCCGAAATTCGCCCCGGCCTGTACCCGCAGCCGCCGAATCTGTCGCAAGTTCGGATCGATCCCAAGGACGAATTCTGGGTGATCAAGCACGGCATCAAGATGAGCGCGATGCCGGCATGGGGCTCCAGCCACGACGACGCCACGATCTGGAGCATGGTGGCGTTCCTGCAGAAACTGCCCGAGATGACACCGGCGCAATACAAGGACATCATCGCGAAGGCACCGCCCGATGAAGACATGGAGATGGACGGCGACCACGAGCATGCGCACGATCATCCGGATGCCAGTCAGCCATCCGGCATGGCCATGCCCGCCGGAGCGGCCAGCATGGCCATGCCGAGCAGCAGTCAGTAGGCGACGGTGATGCGCTGGCGCAGCGCGTCGTGCTGCTCGATGCGATCGACCAGGGCGACGGCGTAGTCGGCCACCGTGATGCGGCTGACGCCGTTGGCATCGACCAGCAACTGGTCGCCACCGACGCGGTACTTGCCGCTGCGCGCGCCGTCCTCGATCAGGGCAGCAGGACTGATATAGGTCCAGTCCATATCGGCCTCGCTGGCGCGGAACACATCCAGTGCCTTGCCCTGCGCGTTCGCTTCCGGCTTCCAGGCGTCGGGGAAATGCGGGTCGTCGATCACCTTGACGCCCGGCGCCACTTCCAGCGAGCCGGCTCCGCCCACCCACAGCAGGCGCTTCACGCCGGCCTTCGGCAAGTTGTCCAGCAGCACGCTGGCATTGGCAGGCACGCTGTCTGGATTGCCATCACGGCGGGCGGACAGACTGGCCACAACGGCATCGGCGCCGCGCACGGCATCGAGCCAGCTGGCCGCTTCCGCGACATCGCCGGTCACCACCTTCAACCTGTCGCTACGCTGGGTGAGCCGTGCCGGATCGCGCACGATCGCAGTCACGTCGTAACCGCGCGACAGTGCTTCTTCGAGGATGCCCTGGCCGAGATGGCCGGTGGCGCCGAACAGTGCGATTTTCATGGATGGCTCCGGATTGGGGTGTGCCGCGCAACGGAGGGTCGGCGGCTGACGGGAGGAAGCATGCGCCTGGTCATTGGTTTGATAAATCGCTCAATGCATAATTCACTGTAAATCCATAATTGACAGTTGGAATCATGGCAAACGAAGTCAATCTCAACCGACTGGCGGTATTCGTTGCCTTGGTGCGTGCCGGTTCGTTCACCGCAGCGGCCGAACAGCTGGGGCTGACCAAGGCGATGGTCAGCCAGCATTTGGCGAAACTGGAACGTGAGCTGGGCGTGACACTGCTGCTGCGCAGTACGCGTCGGATGTCGCTGACCGAGGCCGGCATCAGCTTCCACATCGATTGCATGCGCCTGCTCGCCGATGCCGAGGCTGCGATCGAACGGGTCGGCGGCAATCGCGACACGCCCAGCGGCACGCTGCGCATCACCACCTCGACCGACTACGGCATGGCAGTGGTGGCGCCGGCGCTGGCGAGTTTCTGCCAGTTGCACCCGCAAGTGCAGGTCGATCTGGTGATTGGCGACCGGATCAACGACCTGATCGCCGAGCGCTTCGACCTGGCGATACGCGTGGGCTGGCTGCGCGACTCCAGCATGCATGCGGCGCGACTGGGCAGTTTCCGCCAGTTGGCGGTGGCCGCGCCGGCGTATCTGTCGGCACACGGCACGCCGCGTCGACCGGAGGATCTGGCCGCGCATGGCTGGATCGCGATGTCGGTGCTGGCCACGCCATTGCGCTGGACCTTCGTCAGCAGCGGTGGCAAGCGGCGCAGCGTGCGCATGCGGCAGGTGGCACAGGCGAACAATGCAGCCGCCGTGCGCGCGATGGTGCTGGCTGGAGCCGGTGTAGCCGTGCTGCCGGACTATCTGGCCGAAGAAGACATCCGCAGCGGGCGGCTGGTGGCGCTGCTGGCGCAGTACCGATTGCCCGAAGGCGGCATCCATGCGGTCTATCCCGGCAAACAGCCGCCAGCGAAAGTGCGCAGCTTCATCGACCATTTGCGCGAGCAACTCGCTCGCAACTGACAGATCCATCAGTCGACCATGCTGTGACTTTCGCTGGTGCCCAGCAGTTCGGGTTGCTTCGTGCCGTGCTGCTGGCGATTGAGCAATGGATGCACGAACACGGCGGCGAGGATCACCACCACGCCGACGTAGAACCAGCGATCCAGCTGATGCTGTTCGCCCAGCAGCAGGATCGCCAGCACGATCGCATAGACCGGCTCCAGATTGGTCACCATCTGCGTGCCGAACGCGCTCATGTGGCGCAGCGCGACCAGCGCCAGCGTGAACGGCAGCAGGGTGCAGCCGAACGACAGCGCCAGCAACAGCAGCGCATCGTGCAAATTCGGCAGCATGAAGGCCGGGCCGGTGTGCGGCAGCAGCGGCGCCAGCGCGGTGAGAAAGATCGTGCCGGTGCTCAGCTCGATGCAGGTCACCGTGAGCGGATCGCCATGTTCGACCAGCCGCTTGTTGAGCGAGCCGAACAGCGCCACGAACAACGCCGACAGCACACCCACCCCAATGCCCAGGCGCATGTCATGCGGCACGCCGCCGACCACCATCATCACGCCGGGTACCACCGCCACGCCGATCATCAGCTCACGCGGATCGAACTTGCGCTTGGCGATCCACGGCTCGATGAAAGCCAGGAACACCGGTCCCAGCGCAATGCAGGTGGCACCGACCGAGGCGTTGGACAACTTGATCGCCGCGTAGAAAGTGAGCCAGTGCAACGACACCAATACGCCGATGCCGGCATACGCCCAGATCAACCGGGTCGGCATCGCGCGCAAGCCACGCCAGACTTTCGGCATCAGCAGCAACGCTGCCACCACCAGCAACATGCGCCACCACACCAGCGGCAACGCCGGCAGCGTGATCAGCTTGCCGAGGATCGCGGTGAAGCCCCATAGCAGCACGCAGAAATGAATCTGCAGGCGGGCCTGATTGACGGGTTGCATGGAGCTTTCACAGAAAGAGGGGAGCCGCATTCTAGGCGCGGCGTGCCCGCTCCGCCCATCACTTTCATCGACACGCGTTCGGCTGATCTATTTCTTGCCCTGCTTTTTTGGTGCCGAGGTCTTTCCCGCAGACGGCATCATCTTGTCGGTGCTGCGCAGCTGCTGCAGGACGGCGCGGCAGGTGTTGTCGCCGTTGTCGTCATGGCTTGGCGATACCAGCGCCAGCAGTGCAGCGGCGGGCGCGGCGACCACGCCGAGCGCGACCATGCCGGCACCACGCGCCAGCAGCGGGCCAGCATGCACGCCGACGTCGGGGTTCTTCAGCGTGCCGTGTACATACAGCGGCGAGCGCAGCGAGAACACGCGGAAACCCTTGGTATGCGGTTTCACGTCGAGATCGAGTTTCTCGTTGGCGAAGTTCACCGTGCCGTCCACGTTGATCACGGCGTCATCGGTGTCGAACACGAACAGCCGCATGTCGAACAGGCCATTGGTCGCGGTCATGTCGCTGGCAGCGCAGTTGATCTTCACCGTCTTGTCGCCAAAGAGTTTTCCGATGACGATGTTGCCCACGTTGAGGCCGGCGGTTTCCAGCAGGGTCTTGCTGATCGCGCCATCGTTCATCAGCAGCTTCAGCTCGCCATTGGCGCTACCTAGCAGGGCGGCGACCGAATTGCCGCTGGCGTCGAGCGTGACGTCGCCGTTGATCTCGCCGAAGCTGGTCTCCATCGGCGCGAAGGTGGGGAACAGCTGCTTGAGCTTGAGATGTCGCGCATCGAGTTTCAGCAGGCCGTGCATCGGCGTCTGGCTGCCATCGAGCGTGATATTGCTGCGCACCGAGCCGCCAGCCAGCCCGAAGCGCAAGGGATCGAGGTAGAGCGCGCCATTGTTCATCACAAGATGCGTGCTGAGCGAATCGATTGGCAGCGCCTCGCCGTGGACGATGCGCGCGCCCGTGAAGTTCACGTCCGCATCCATCGCCTGCCAGCGGTCGGTGCGGAATGGTTCGATCGGCAGGACCTTGTCCGCGGGTTGTGCCGTGGCATCGCCGCGCTGCTGCTTCTGGGCATTGCTGTCGGCACCGATCAGCGGCGCCAGATCGGCGAACTGCAGTTGCTGGGAGTGCAGGTCGCCACTCAATTTCGGGCGCTTGCCGCCGGTGACGAACAGCAGGTTGCCGGCAAGGTCGCTGCTGCCGACGCGGCCGCGGAAATCCTGATAGCTGAAGCGGCTGTCATGGCGATGCAGTTCGGCCTGCAGATGGCCTTCGGTGGCATACGGGGGCGTGTCGGGCAAGGTGATGCCGGTGATCGGATACAGCTTGGCCATGCTGGAGCCGGAGAACCACAAGCGCACGTCGAGTGCACCCAGGTGTGCCGGATCGATGAGCGTGCCGACAAAGGCAATATGGCTGTCGCCGATCTGCATGTCGGCCTGCACGGGAAACGGATCGCTGGCGTTCTGCAGGGCGAGCACGCCGCCGGTTTTTCCATGGCCCTTGATCGGCGTGCCCTTGTGGCTGCCCGCGGCCTCCCAGCCGAACAGGTAGACGGTCGAGGACTTGGCATGGCCAACCGTGGCCGTGGCATCGGTCTTGTCGGTGGCGGCGACACGGTCGAGTGCCTTTTTCGCGCCGGCGCCAGCCGACTTGTCGGCCTGCGCACGCGCATCGGTCGATTGCTGCGCCACGATCTGGTCGTACGGAATCGCTCCCTGCAGCGGCTCCACCGTCACCTGCAGCTTCACCGCGCTGACGGCATCATCCAGCGTGATCTGGCCGCGGTCGAAACCGATCCGGCCCAGCGCCAGCGACCATGCGGCAGGTTCGCTGCTCTGCGGCAGCACAAAGTCCCAGGTGGCGCGCGACTGCTTGTCGCGTTCCAGATCGATGGTCGGGTGCACCAGCTGCAGCGAAGGCACTTCGATGCGATGGGCCAGCAGCGCCAGCGGCGAGAGACGGAACTGCGCGGCGTCGAGCCGTGCAAACTGCGGCTGCGCGGCCCAGTCGGGGTTGCCGATGGTGATCTGTTTCGCGGTGAATTCCGGCCACGGCAGCAGCGAGCCGAGCCAGTTGCCGGTCCGGTCGCGTTGCCAGTCCACGCTGAGGTCGCCGTTGATCGCGAACGGCCGGCCGATCGCCCGGCTCACCTTGTCGCTGATGAACGGCTTCATGCGGTTCCAGTCGAAGGTGGCGATCACGATCAACAACACCACGATCAGCGTCAGCAGCACGCCTGCGATCCAGCCCGCGATTTTTCGGCTGCGCTTCATTCTTGCTCCTGTTTACGAGCTATCCGAAACCTGATGCATTTCGGACGACGGGACTCAAGAGATAGCGGAGAGCATGGGAAGGTTATGTGTGCAACGCGGTTTGCGCTTTGGCCGTGATTCACGCTTCGGACACACATGCAGCCGCCTCGACGCGTTGCATACGTGTGCCGGGCAACGGTGTTTGCGTGCCGCAGGTGGCAGGATGCCGCTGATCTGCGTCAGGCGGCGACCTGGACGTCCGCGCGTCGGCTGATCCGATAGACCGCCGCGGGAGGCAGGTTCAGCAGGGCGCTGCCGACACGCTGCGCCTGCAGGTTCAGGCGCTTGAGCAGGGCGGCCGGCAACGGACAGCGCGGGCCGTAGGTGAACTGGTAGAACATGCCATCGCTGCGCAGCTGGCGCTCGAACACGCCTTGCACGATCGCTTCGACCTG
>DAHUXL010000097.1 GCA_027307195.1 Rhodanobacter sp.
GCGATGCTGGAATCCGCCACCCTGCCCACACGTCTCGAAGGACGCATCGTCGCCGGCGATTATCCCGGGAAGGAAAACCGCATCTACCGGCGCCCGGTCGGCGTCGTGGCGGTGATCAGCCCGTGGAACTGGCCGCTGCATCTGAGCACCCGCTCCATCCTGCCCGCGCTGGCGCTGGGCAACGCGGTGGTGGTGAAGCCGGCGGCCGAGACGCCGGTCACCGGCGGCTTGCTGATCGCGCGCATTCTGGAAGAAGCCGGGCTTCCACCCGGCCTGTTCAGCGTGATCGTGGGCGAGCCGGGTGACATCGGTGACGCGTTCGTGCAGCACCCGGCGTCGCGCGTGGTCTCGTTCACCGGATCCACCAAGGTGGGTCGCCACATCGGGCAGATGGCGGTGACCGCAACCAACCTGAAGAAAGCCATGCTGGAACTGGGCGGCAATGCACCGCTGGTGGTGCTGGACGACGCCGACCTCGAGCAGGCCGTGCACACCGCCATCGTCGCGAAATTCCTGCACCAGGGTCAGATGTGCATCGCCACCAATCGCATCATCGTGCTGGACAGTCTCCACGATGCCTTCGTCGAGGCCTATGTCGCCTACGCCAGCTCGTTGAAGGTCGGTGACCCGAACCAGGTCGATACGGTGATCGGCCCGATCATCAGCCAGCGTCAGCTGGACCGCATCACGGGCATGATCGCTCAGGCGCGTACGGACGGTGCGCAGTTGCGCCTGGGCCGGCCGGCGGAACGGCTGTTGCTCGGCCCGCACGTGTTCACTGATGTCACCCAGAGCATGGCGCTGGCCCAGAACGAGATCTTCGGCCCGGTTGCCCCGGTGCTGCGCGCTAAGGACGAAGCCGACGCGCTGCGGATGGCCAACGACACCGACTACGGCCTCACCAGTGCGGTACTCACCGGCAACACCTATCGCGGTGAACAGTTCGCCCGGCAGATCCGCGCCGGCATGAGCCACGTCAACGACGTCACCGCCATCGACATGCCCGCACTGCCGTTCGGTGGCGACAGAAACTCCGGCATCGGCCGCTTCGGCAGCAAGGGCATGATCGACGCGTTCACCTCCGAGCATTGGGTGTCGATCCAGCACACCCCCTCCCAGTATCCCTTCTGATCGTCATTGCAAACGGAGCGATACACACCCAACGGCTCCGCTGCGCGCACTGGCTGGGTCACGATTCATGCCGTACCTGCACGCGCCTGTGCAGAAGCCCTGTCCAGATCGACTTCTCTGCCAGTGGCACTGACGTCGCGTGCGTTACCAGGCACAACCTTGTGAGGTTCCCCGCGTGAAAATCGAACGACGTGGCTCGGCCCTGTGGTACGGCGGCTTTCCCGAGGGCCGCGGCAGCCTGTCCACCGAAAGTGGCGCGCTGGACGACCACTACTACAGCGTGGCCAGCCGTTTCGATCGCCATGTCGGCAGCAATCCGGAAGAACTGCTGGCGGCCGCCCACGCGGGCTGCTTCAACATGGTGCTGTCGATGGTGCTGGCCGAAGCACGCCTCACCGCGACCGAATTGCAGACCTCGGCGACGGTGATCCTGGAACAGCAATTCGCCAACTTCGCCATCACCTCGGTCCACCTGAGCCTCCACGCCGTGGTCCCCGATGCCGACCCACTCGTGTTTCGCAGGCTGGCCGCAATGGCCAAGGCCAAATGCCCGCTCAGTCGACTGCTCAACGCCGAAGTCACGCTGGACATCGATCTGCAGAGCCAGTGGGGAGCACCGGCGGAGGCCGTCATGCACGCGTCGTCCTGAGGCCATGCGCAGGCCGGCAGCATCGGCTGATCAAATCACCGAGCGGACCACGCCACCATCCACGCGCATCGCCGCACCGGTGGTCGCCGAGGCCTGCTCCGAGGCAAGGTAAACGGCGAGGTTGGCTACCTCGTCGACCGTGGCCAGCCGCTTGATCAGCGACGATGGCCGATGGGTGGCGATGAAATCCCGTTCGACCTGGGCCAGCGGCACACCCTGCTCCGCCGCAATCTTGCCGAAGAAGTCGCCAACGCCTTCCGAGCGTGTCGGCCCGGGCAGGATCGCGTTGACGGTGACGCCGGTGCCGGCCAGCGTCTCGGCCAAGCCGCGCGACACGGCCAGCTGGGCTGTCTTGGTCACGCCGTAGTGGACCATCTCGGCGGGAATCTGCACCGCCGATTCGCTGGACACGAACTGCACCCGGCCCCAGCCGCGCTGCGCCATGCCCTGCGCGTAGTGGCGCGCCAGCCGCACGCCGCTCAGCACGTTGACCTCGAAAAAGCGCAGCCAGTCCTCGTCGGGAATGTCGAAGAACGCCTTCGGTTCGAAGATGCCCAGGTTGTTGATCAGGATGTCGGTCTGCGGCACCGCGGCGATCAGTTGCTGCGCGCCCTCGCGCGTGCCGAGATCGCTGGCCACGCCACTCAGCCGGGCACCGGCGACCTCCCGGGCGATGGCGGCAAGCGCCTCATCCACGCGGGCCTGGGTGCGCCCGGTAACCACGACGTGCGCGCCCGCGGCAGCAAGGCCGCGGGCGATCGCCAGGCCGATGCCGGCAGTCGAACCGGTGACGATGGCGTGGCGTTTGCCGAGATCGATATGCATGGAATTCTCCTGCGCTGCAGTGGCTGATGCGTGAATCTACACTGCTGCCCTGCCAATGGACGCACCACCATCGACGAGATGCAGTCCACGATGAAAGCCTGTCTCCCTCCCCTGCATCGCAGCGGAGGGTTGGGGTGGGGTCGCTCTTGATCTTCGCTCCCGACCGACGC
The DNA here is from genome assembly GCA_027307195.1 of Rhodanobacter sp. Classification (GTDB taxonomy): domain Bacteria; phylum Pseudomonadota; class Gammaproteobacteria; order Xanthomonadales; family Rhodanobacteraceae; genus Rhodanobacter. The sequence continues at coordinate 2,776 of DAHUXL010000097.1, forward strand.
CACCCCCTCACCTGCATGACTCCCTGCCCGCAGGAGGAGAAAAAACCAGGGTCGGCGCGACGAGTGGAGCCAGCCAGCCGTGCTTGTTCAAGCGCCGCCATGGCGTGGTCCTCGCCATGTGCCGGTGGATTGCAGGAGCGCACCGCGTGCGCCGGGGAGTGGGGGAGCCTGGCAAGGGCTCGCGCACCCGATGCGCTCCTGCAGAAACGATGCGGGACTGACACGCTGTTCAGGGTTGATCGTAGGTCACCAGTTTCCTGTCGCCGCTGTCGACGATGAAGATCGCCAGCAACGAGGCCGGTTTCGTCTTGCTGGCGTTGTCGCTGACCAGGTGATGCGCACCCGGCGCCTCGGTCCAGCTTTCGCCGGCGTGGTAGACCTTCGCCTCGCCGCCTTCGAGTTGGCTGCGGATCGCGCCACTGAGCACATAGGCGACCACGAAGGCCGAACCGTGCCGATGGGGTATCGACTTGCCGCCGGGCTTGTAGGTCACCACCGCTGCGGTGATGGTCTTGCCTGGCACGTTGGGCAATGCGTGGGAAAAGGCCGGCACCACCGTCTCGTGCTCGACGGGCTTCACGGATGCCCCCACCGCTGCACCGGCAGCAAGCAGAGCGACCAGCATGAAGGGCGGAATCAGCGGACGTGCGTTCATGGGAATGCTCCTCGACAGAATTGGGACGTTCCGCTTGGCCATGCCCAGCGGCGGCTCTTGCCATGCCATCCTGGCTCGTCGCGCTCTCCGATTCTTTTCCAATCATGCCGCGGCTTGATCATTCCGGCAGATCGCACGGCCCGCTTGCCCGGCGGCTTCGACCCGCCCCGCACCGCACCTCCGGGGTCATGCCATGCGCCTCGATCACCGGCGATCTGCGCTCGCGGCAGCCCAGGATCCTCGAGCGGAAGATCGCCCAGCCGCCAGATCAACTGGCGGCGCGCACGGCCAGAGGCTTCGCGTTTCCGGATGCCGCCACGGCTCAAAAATGATGGACGAATCGCAGCAGGAACTCATTGCCCTTGGGCCGGTTGCGGACATGCGATTCAGCGTAGGCATTGAAGAAGAGGAAGTTGTCACGATCAAGCAGCCACAACGCGCCGGGGCCCACCCCGAGAACCCGCTCCCTTCGGCCGGATACGTCGCTGCCGTTTACACGCGAATCGGTCAATTGCGTCAGGTAGTACGCATTGATGCCAACACCGAACTTTGGCGTGATGGCATAGGAAACCGCGAGATTCAGGTGGAAGGCTTGTCCGGCTTGCAACGTGCGCGCGTCGGGACCCAGCGAGTGCGGTGGATCACTGTTCTTGAAGTTGTAGAGATAATGAATGCGGGTGGAGACGCTGACTTTTTTCGAGAGCGACAAGGTGGCGGACCAGAACGGATCGAGCGCCCAGGCATTCTTGCCTGGATTGACCGCCGTGGACGCGTTGTATTCCCCGGTAGGCGCGAGGATGTCGAATTCAAAGCTCTGCGACAGTTGCCAGCCGTTGCGGAAGGTGATGGGGTTGAACTGATAGATGGGTGCAAAAAGAATGTCGCCGATGCCCGTCTGCGAGCGCAGAACAGCGCCGCCCACGCCGTCATGCACCGAGGCCGAGACCACGGTGGGCACGACCAGGTCGAAGGCCAGCCGGCCCGGGCCGATCTGCTGCGGCATGTAGTAGGTGATCTGGTTTACGTCAGCCAGCAGGCTCAGGCTTTGTCGCGGCAGCGGCAGCCGGCGGCCAAGCCCGTCGTTGATTCGGCTTGCCGAGTAGTACTCGATGTAGTTCTGATAATAGAAACCCGGGCCGGACGGCAACACGCCATCGAGATAGGACGTCAGACCCAGGTTGATCGACGGCAAATCACTGGCCCGGACACTCCCGGTCGCCGCCATGATGCAGATCGGCGCAGTCAACAGTGCACGCCGGGCGATTCGAGACAGGCTTGCAGATGACGTCATCACGGTGCTCCTCATCTCATGGTGATCGCGCGGCGCACGACAGCACGGAGCTTGCGCGGCGCACCACTGGATCTATTGAAGGAACTCGCTTTGCCTTGGCCGATTTGATCAACCCGCCGGGTGGTTGCCGAGCGCGTGCCATGCGCGTCTCGAGTTGCCGTACGTTCGTGCCGCCACTGCAGGTTCCGCCAAACGGCATTCGCTGCGCAGTGATTGAACAAGCACCGCCACGAACGTCCAAGAAACCGCCGCACTGGCTGCCCAGAATCTGTCCCCGACATCGCCCTGCCGATCAGCGTGATCCCCGGGCCCAAAGCGGAGACGTCACATGGCCAAGGTTCTGGTTCTCTACTATTCGGCGTACGGCCATATCGAGACGATGGCGCAGGCTGTTGCCGAAGGCGTGCGTCGAGGTGGCGCCACTGCGGATATCCGTCGGGTCCCGGAAACGGTGCCCGAGGAGATCGCCAGGAGCGCTCACTTCAAGCTCGACCAGACAGCACCGGTGGCAGCCATTGCCGAGCTGGAAAACTACGATGCCATCATCGTCGGTACCGGCACCCGCTTCGGTCGCATCTCCGCGCAGATGGCGACGTTCCTGGATCAGGCCGGCGGCCTGTGGGCACGTGGTGCGTTGAATGGCAAGGTCGGCGCCGCTTTCTCGTCGTCGGCCACCCAGCACGGCGGCCAGGAAATGACGCTGTTCTCGATCATCGCCAACCTGCTGCATTTCGGCATGACCATCGTCGGCCTGCCCTACAGCCACCAGGGTCAGATGACGCTCGATGAGATCGTCGGCGGCGCGCCCTACGGCGCCACCACGATCGCCGGCGGTGACGGCTCGCGCCAGCCCAGCGCGATCGAGCTGGAAGGCGCCCGCCACCAGGGCGAACTGGTGGCGCGCACGGCCATCAAGCTGCGCGGCTGATCGACTTCACCACGCCTGCTCCGTCAACTGTTTGAGGAATGCACACATGTGGATTGATGTTCTGGCGCTGCTGATCGGCATGGTCGCCGGCCTGCGCGCGATGACCCCCTTGGCGGTATTGAGCTGTGCCGCACGCATGGGCTGGCTGCCACTGCAGGGCACCCCGCTGGCCTTCATGGGTTACGCCCTCACGCCATGGATCCTGGTGCTGGCTGCACTGGGCGAACTGGTCAACGACAAATTGCCCAGGACGCCCAGCCGCATGATCCCGATGCAATTCGGCACACGGCTGCTGACCGGCGCATGGGCAGGCGCCACGCTCACCGCCAGCCAAGGCACGCTGTGGCCCGGCCTGATCGTTGGTGCCATCGGCGCCGCCATCGGCACCTGGGCTGGCCACCGGGCGCGACGCGCGCTGGCCCGAGCCTTCCACAACGATGTCCCGGCGGCACTGCTGGAAGACGCCGTGGCGATCGCCGCGGCCGTGATGATCGCGCTCGCGTCGGCTTGAGTGCTCTCTTACAGAAACTTCTTCAGAGGTACATCAACGATGAAAACCCTGGCTGCTGTCGTCGAAGCCGTGAAGCAACCATTCCAGCTCGAATACGTCGAGCTGCCCGAGCCGGGCGATGACGAAGTGCTGGTACGCATCGTCGGCGTGGGTTTGTGCCATACCGATCTGGCCAGCAAGGACGGACTGATCGACGCGCCCTTCCCCACCGTGTTCGGTCACGAGGGCGCGGGCATCGTCGAGCAGGTGGGACGCAACGTGACCAAGGTCGCGCCGGGCGACCATGTGGTGCTGGCGCCAGCCTTCGACGGCACCTGCCCCCACTGCCTCAGCGGCGAGCCGATGTACTGCGACAATTTCCTCGCGCTCAACTTCCAGACCGACCCGCACGGCCCTCACGCCACGCGCGAAAAGGGCGGCAGCGCGCGACTGGGGTTCTTTGGCCAGTCCTCGTTCGCGCACTACGCGGTGGTCAACGAACGCAGCACGATCAAGGTCCGCGAGGACGTGCCCCTCCAGCTGCTCGGCCCGCTCGGCTGTGGCATCCAGACTGGCGCGGGCACCGTCATGAACGGCATCCGGCCCAAGGCCGGCTCGTCGATCGCGGTGATCGGCATGGGCCCGGTCGGGCTGGCTGCGATCATGGCGGCGCGGGTCTGCGGCTGCACCACCATGATCGCGATCGATCAGGTAGATGCGCGACTCGACACTGCGCGCGAACTCGGCGCCACGCATGTCATCAACACCCGGCAGGTGGACAATCTGGGCGAGGCGATTCGTGCCATCGCACCGCGTGGCGTTGACGCGATCGTGGATGCTGCGGGCGTGAACGCGCTGATTGGCGCCGCCATCGGCGGCCTGGCGATACTCGGACACATCGCCTTGGTGGCGGTGCCGTCGGTAGCCGGAAGACAGTTGGAATTGCCCTGGCTGACCTTCCTGCTGGCCGGACAATCCGTGCAGGGCTACATCGAGGGCAACGCGATCTCCGAGGTTTTCGTTCCGCAACTGATCGAGCTGTACCAGCAGGGACGATTCCCGTTTGACCGGCTGATCAGCTTCTATCCATTCGAACAGATCGAGCAGGCCGTGGCCGACCAGCTTTCCGGCAAGGTCATCAAGGCGGTGCTGGAAATGGAGCGCTGAACCGGTGCGCGACACGTCGAGCCCTGCCGCCACGGCCGACCGGCTGACGCCGGAACAGATCGGACACCTGCGCCACTTCGATAATCTGTCGCTGCTGCCAGCCAACGACTGGTCGCTGATGCAGGGCATGGCTACCGGGCAGGATGACTTCGGCGCCTATCGCTTCCAGCTGGCCTACATGGCCTATGCCCTGGCCATCACCCACGTGCATCGCCTGCCCGCGGCGCCGGGCGTGTTCAAGCCGATCTTCGAGCGGATCATCGGCAAACTGCTGCTGCCCGAAGTGTGGCTGTACTGGCGCGACGTCAGCCGCGGCGGCAGCATCTTCAACTCGCACCTCAGCGAGCGCTACCACGAGGAATGGGATCCGGTAGCGCGCGACAACATCATGTACAGCGCCTACGTGCAGTCGCTGGTACTGCTCTACAACGTGCTGTTCGACGATGACCGTTACGCACGACCCGGCGCG
>DAHUXL010000098.1 GCA_027307195.1 Rhodanobacter sp.
GCCGGCGCTGATCGCACAAGCAACACGCCCCGCACGAGGCAGGGCGTGCATGTCCGGAACCGGGTGTCGGCTTCAGCCGGCGCTGGCCATGCTCGTGGCACTCAGCTGTGGAAAGCGTGCATGGATGGCGTTGCGGATGCCGGGCAGGTCGAGGCCGGCCATGCTCAGTACTTCCTCGCGACTGCCGTGTTCCAGATAGACGTCTGGAAGGCCGAGATGCAGGATCGGCAAGGTGATGCCGTGCGCGGCGAGGCACTCGGCCACCGCGGAGCCGGCACCGCCAGCGATCGCGTTGTCTTCCAGGGTGACGAAGGCGTCGTGGGTTTTCGCCAGCTCCACGATCAGCGCCTCGTCCAGTGGTTTGACGAAGCGCATGTTGACCAGGGTCGCGTCGAGCTCGGCGGCGACCGTGGCGGCGGGGGCCAGCATCGTGCCGAAGCTGAGCAGGGCCAGGCCGCGGCCGCGCCGGCGCAGCTCGGCCTTGCCGATCGGCAAGGTGTCGAGTTCCTGATGAATGGCGGCGCCGGGGCCGCTGCCGCGCGGATAACGCACTGCGGCGGGGCCGTGGTACTGGAAGCCGGTGCTCAGCATCATGCGGCATTCGTTTTCGTCGGCTGGCGCCATGATCAGCATGTTCGGCAGGCAGCGCAGGAAGGTGAGGTCGAAACTGCCGGCATGGGTGGCGCCATCCGGGCCGACTACGCCGGCGCGATCGATCGCGAAGGTGACGTCGAGATTCTGCAGCGCCACGTCGTGGATCGCCTGATCGTAGGCGCGCTGCAGGAACGTCGAATAGATCGCCACGACGGGTTTCGCGCCTTCGCAGGCCATGCCCGCGGCCAGCGTCACCGCGTGCTGCTCGGCGATCGCCACGTCGAAATAGCGTTGCGGGTATTCCTTCGAGAAACGCACCAGACCGGAGCCTTCGCGCATCGCCGGCGTGATCGCCAGCAGGCGTTCGTCGGCAGCGGCCTGGTCGCACAGCCAGTCGCCGAAGATGTCGGTATAGCTGGGTTTGGCCGGCGCGCTCTTCTTCACCAGACCGGCTTGCGGATCGAACGGGCCGACCGCGTGGTATTCGATCTGCGCCTGTTCGGCCGGGGCGTAGCCCTTGCCCTTGGTGGTGATCACATGCAGCAGCTGCGGACCGGGCAGGTTCTTCACCGTGCGCAATGCCTGCAGCAGCTGCGGGATGTTGTGGCCGTCGATCGGGCCGGTGTAATGGAAGCCGAGTTCCTCGAACAGCGTGCTGGGCACGAACATGCCCTTGGCGTGTTCCTCCCAGCGCTTGAAGAAACGGCCCATGAGGGATTGCTTCGGAATCGCCCGCTTGGCCCGTTCGCGCCATTCGTTGAGGCGACGGCTGGCCATGGCGCGGGCCATCATCTTGGTCATTGCGCCGACGTTCTCGCTGATCGACATGCCGTTGTCGTTGAACACCACCAGCATGTTCGGCTCGACATCGCCACCATGATTGAGCGCTTCGAACGCCATGCCGGCGGTCATCGCGCCATCGCCGATCACCGCCACGACCTTGCGCGGGTCGCCCTTGCGCTGCGCGGCGATCGCCATGCCCAGCGCAGCCGAGATCGAGGTGGACGAGTGGCCGACGCCGAAGGTGTCGTATTCGCTTTCCTCGCGGCGCGGGAACGGCGCCAGGCCGTCCTTCTTCTTGATCGAGGTGATGCGCTCGCGCCGGCCGGTGAGGATCTTGTGCGGATAGCACTGGTGGCCGACGTCCCAGACCAGCCGGTCGTTCGGCGTATCGAACTCATGGTGCAGCGCCACGGTCAGCTCGACCACGCCCAGGCCCGCGCCAAAATGGCCGCCGGAACTGGCCACGGCTTCGATCAGGTACTGTCGCAGCTCGTCGGCAACGGCGGGCAGCTCCTCATCGGGAACGCGGCGCAGGTCGGCCGGCGTCTCGATCGGAGCCAGATGGGGATAGTGGGAAAGATCGTTCATCTGCGTATTGTTGGCCCAGCGACGGGGCGGGGCAAGGGCGGGCATGTGAACAAACCGGGCGTGGCCAGCCAGTTGGGGTCTGCACATACCGAAGACATCAGGCGCGAGACGCTTTGGCTACCCCCTCAACACGAGGCTTTCTGATGAACTCGCCGTCGATCTTTCGCCGTTTTGCCGAGGCCACCGCGCGCGGTACCGGCAAGCCTTCGGCGTTTCTGCTCGCCACGCTGGTGGTGCTGGTATGGGCCGCGACCGGGCCGATGTTCCATTTCGGCGATACCTGGCAACTGATCATCAACACCGGCACCACCATCGTCACGTTCCTGATGGTGTTCCTGATCCAGAACAGCCAGAACCGGGATACTGCTGCGCTGCAGATCAAGCTGAATGAGCTGATCCGGGCAACCAACGCGAACAACGCACTGCTCAACCTGGACGAGCTGGATGAGGAGGCCCTCGATCGCATCCGCGGCTACTACAGAACCATGGCCAAAAGCCGCGGCGAGGCGATAGGCAAGCTGGAAAACGTGTTGCGCGAGCTGCGCGAATCCGGTGCCACCATGGCCGAGGCCGATCAGAGCGGCGCTGTCGCGCAAACGGGTGCGACTACCCCAGACTGAGTCCGCGCGAGCCGGTTCAGGCCGCCGTGGGCATGGCAGTGGCCCGCCGGTCGCGCGGCAGCCGGCTGACCAGAAACTCCATCTGGTCGGCCAGGATATTGCGGTTGGACAGGATCAAATGCTCGACCCAGCTCGGCCGGTACGGCACCGCCAGCAGCGGCATGTTGGCCTGCTGCGGCGTGCGGTTGCTCTTCTTCAGATTGCAGGCGAGGCAGGCGCTGACCACATTCTCCCAGTCGTCCTTGCCATGCTTGGAAATCGGCAGCACATGGTCACGGGTCAGTTCGCCGCGGGTGAAGTGCTCGCCACAGTACAGGCAGATATGGCGATCGCGGGCGAACAGCGCGGTGTTGGTGAGCGCCGGGGCCGGATCGATCGCGTGCTCCCGGCAATGGCCGGTGCTGGCGATGATCGGGTGGAGCTGCATCAGGCTCTGCACGCCGAGCAGGCGATTGTGGCCGCCATGCACGGTGAGGCAGGGATCGCCCAGGGTCCAGGCAACGGCGTCGCGGACATACAGGCAAACCGCCTCCTGCCAGCTGATCCAGTCGAGGATGCGGCCGGCGGCGTCCAGCGACAATACTCGGGTCGCGTTGAGGTCGGCCCGACTTGGCACTTCCATCAGCATGTAAATCGTCCTTCAGCCAGGGCTTCGAAAGATCGTTTCGGCAATGCAAAATGCTTGTCTGGGGCCAGCATAGAACAATTTCATTGCAATCCGCATGCAATACGGGTTAGGGCGATCGGCATGACAGTCGCCGCCGTCGGGAAGCGCTGATATGATTGCCAGTCAACACAGACCCGACGCCGGGTTTGGTAGGGGCGCTTCGGTGGTGACCCGGCACGGCGGGGGCAGAGGTAAGTAACGTGGCTGAAGTTCTTTTCTACGAGCACCCGGTGCCGCTCAACCGCACTGAACACAAGGATCTGCGCCTGAAGGGCGTGCCGAACGTGAAGTTCGCGATGAACGCGCATTCGGTGCCGCTGACCGGTGTGGAATTCGGCATCGCCGCGCGCGATCTGCTGATCGTGTTTGGCGGCACCTCCATGGCCGAAGCGGGCCCGATGGCCATGCTGGGCCTGCGCCAGAACGAAAACCTGTATGTCGATGCCGAGGGTCATTGGGCGCCGGATACCTATATCCCGGCTTTCGTGCGTCGCTATCCGTTCGTGCTGGCCGAGAAGCCGGCCGGGCAGGAAGGCGATGACTTCACCGTGTTCCTCGACGAGCGGTACGAAGGCTTCAACGCGAGCGAAGGCGAGCGTCTGTTCATGGAAGACGGCAGCGACAGCGAGATGCTGACCAAGGCCGTGGGCTTCCTCGGCGAATTCCAGCAGAACATCGCCCGCACCAAGTGGTTCATGGAACAGCTGCACAAGCATGACCTGCTGGAGCCGCGCAACGTCCGGTTGCAGAAGGATGGCCAGGACGGCCAGGAAGGCAGGGCGATCAACCTCAATGGCCTGTTCGTGGTCAGTGAAGAGAAGCTGCGCGCGCTGGACGAGAAGGTCACCCACGAGCTCCTGCGTGAAGGCGTACTTGGCTGGATCTACGCGCACCTGCTGTCGCTGGCCAACATCGACCGTCTGGCCCAGCGCCTGGACGTGCGCGAGCAGGCTGAAGCCGCTGCGGGCGCCAGCAAGAACTGATCGGCCGTCGATCGCGACACGATCACGAAGAAGCCGCCCTCGGGCGGCTTCTTTCGTTATACGGATCGGGGGCGCTCTCAATGCACTGGTTTGGCCAGCCTGAGTAGATCCGGCGCGTAGCCGGTCGCCTCGTACAGTGCCCGCGCACGTTCGTTGCCGGGAAACACCGCCAGCGTCACCAGCTGGCAATGATGTTCGCGCGCCCAGTCCTCGGCGTGTGCCAGCAGTGCCTGGCCGACACCGTTGCCCTCGTGTTTCGGTGCCACCGCCAGATCGGAGATGTGGCAATTGCTGCGCCCGGTGAAGAAGTCCGCGGTACGCTGCAGGTGGATGAAGCCGACCCGTTCGCCATCGGCGTCTTCGGCCACGAACAAATAGCTGTTCGCCGGCTGATCCTCCAGATGTCGCAGCAAGTCGTTGCGGATGCCTTCAATGCATTCGTGCCGGCGCCGCCACGGCGGCAGGGTGAAATCCACGAAGCGCGGCACCAGCGAGAGGACGAAATCGTCGTCGTCTTCGGCCAGACGAATCAGCAGGGATGTGTCAGTCATGAGGGGATCGATGACGGGGTGGGAATAACGTTCCTGTTTCTACACCTTGCGCGGCGGCGGTGGAAGTCCCGATCGGCGGGCCGCGGCATATGCGTGCCATGCCGGCCGATGCGGCGAGACGTGTATATTTTGAAGAATGTGCCAGCTGCCAGGGCGTGCTGCATGCGTTCCGGATTGTCGCAAGCCACCACGCAAGGAATTCGTCCGTGCCGACCACCACCCGCCGCATCCACATCCAGCCCAGCAACGACAACGTGTTCGTGCAGGGCATGCGCGATATCCAGAGTCAGCTGAAACTGCCGCTGGCGTTTCCGCCGGACGTCGAAGCCGCCGCCGCACAGGCCGCCGCCCATCCACGGCTGCCGGAGCTGGATCGCACCGACATCGCGCTGGTCACGATCGATCCGCCGGAGTCGATGGATCTGGATCAGGCGATGTACGTCGAGCGTACCGACAGCGGTCATCGGGTGTACTACGCGATTGCCGACGTTGCCGCGTTTGTCACTGCCGGCGATCGGGTCGACCTCGAAGCGAACCGCCGCGGCGAGACGCTGTACGGTGCGGATGCCAAGATCCCGCTGCATCCCAAGGTGCTGTCCGAGGGCGCCACCTCGCTGCTGCCCGGTCAGCAGCGCCCTGCCTTGCTGTGGACGATCGAGCTGGACAAGGCCGGCGAGATCGCCAGCATCGACGTGCGACGCGCCCGCGTCAGCAGCCGCGCCAAACTCAACTATGCCGGCGTGCAGCAGCAGATCGACGCCGGCAGCGCCGATCCGATGTGGGCGGTGTTGCGCGAGATCGGCGAGCTGCGCAAGCAGCGCGAACAGGCACGCGGCGGCATCAGTCTGCCGCTGCCGGAACAGGAAATCGACGTGGTCGACGGCCAGTGGTCGCTGACATTCCGCGCGCGCCTGGCGGTCGAGGACTGGAACGAGCAGATCTCGCTGCTGACCGGCATGGCCGCGGCGCAGCTGATGGTGCAGGCCAGGATCGGCCTGCTGCGCACCTTGCCCGCACCCGAGCCGCAGTCGCTGCAGCGTTTGCACATCACCGCAAAGGCGCTCGACATCGACTGGCCGGGTGCCCTGAGCTATCCCGAATTCATCCGCACGCTTGATCCGTCGAAGGACACCCATGTCGCGATGCTGACCGCATGCACCACCGTCCTGCGCGGGGCCGGCTATACGGCATTCAATGGCGAACTGCCGGCACAGCCGATGCAGTGGGCGGTAGCGGCGGAATATACCCACGCCACCGCGCCGCTGCGCCGGCTGGTCGACCGCTACACCGGCGAGGTCTGCGTGGCGCTGTGCGCGAAACAGCCGGTGCCCGACTGGGCGCTCGCCGCGTTGCCGGGTCTGCCCGCCACGATGCAGGCCTCCGGCCATCGCGCCAGCCAGTACCAGAAAGCCGTGCTCGACCTGGCCGAAGCCGCGGTGCTGGCGCCGCGCGTGGGCGAAATCTTCGATGGTTCGATTGTCGAAGTCGCCGCCAACGCACCCACCAAGGGTGTGGTCATCGTGCGCGATCCGGCGATCGAAGCCAGTGTCTCTAGTACCGCCAGCCTGCCGCTGGGAGCCGACGTCAAGGTCAGGCTGGTCGAGGCCGATCCGGTCAAGCGCAGCACGCGCTTCGAGTTGGCCGGCTGAGCGGCATGCACACGGCGATCAGCGAAGTCCTGCGCGGATCGCCTTCGAGAAATCGTCGCTCGGCGTGGTATTTCGCGCCCGGCCGGTAATGCGCCCGCGCTGACGCAACTGCTCGACCGGGACGCTGCGATCCAGCGCGCCGACCTTGTACAGGTATTCGGGCAGGTAACCGGTCAACAGCAGGCGCATGTCCCACGGCAGCCCCGAGTCGATCTGTCGGGCCATGCGATAGACGATCGTCGTGCAGTTCGAGGTGATCGTGTTGTAGAACGCCGGCTTGACGGACAACGTGTTCGCTGCCTCCACGTAGGAGAGGAACAGCGCGCGCATGGCCGGCTTGTCCATGCGCAGCGGGTAGAGGTAGTCGTCCTCGCCACGCACGTTGGTGCGCACACGGATGATGTCGCGTTCGTCGGCGGCGACCAGGATCGTTTCGAACTGGCGGAAGAAGCCGCCGATCGACGAGTACTGCTCGCCGCGCTTCTTGCGGATCTCCACCGAGTACACCACGTGACTGCCGTCGTCGAAGCCGAACGAGATCATCGCGTGCGCGATCGCCTTGCTGCCCCAGTACGACAGCACCGCATCGGCCGAGACCAGCCGGTCCAGGTCGTAATGGCGGGTTTCCCAGCGCGCATCGTAGTCGGTGTCGCTGCGCCAGTTGAAATCGCGCACGTTGTCGAGCGTGACCAAATTGCCTTGCACAGCACCGGTCAGCATGCGGGCGACATCGTCCGACCACACCCGCTGGTTCGACGGCGCGATGCTCGCCCACCAGATCAGCAGCGCCGCGTACATCACCACATAGATGCCCAGCGGCAGCCAGCTGCGCCGGCTGATCGCGAACACGGCAAGCGCGATCAAGGCGAGCGCCCAGACCGCGCCGCCCAGTGTGCGCGCCACCGCACCACCCGGTAGCTGGTACCAGAGCGCGAGCGCACCCCACGCGCCCGACAGGACCGTGATCAAGGCGATCGCCACGAACAGCACGGCCCGGCCCATCATCCAGAGTTTCTTCGCCATCATCTCTCCACCGCATCGACCGCCTGCGCAAGCGTGCGGCTTTGGTCGCGGGAAGACAATGCATGGTCCGGCGCAGCAGCAAGTCTTCGCCGGTGATTCGATCGCTACAATGCCCCGCCACCCGTCGAATGGACAACAGCAGCATGCGTAGTGGAACGCGGATGTGGATCGTGCGATGCAGTGCCCTTGCCATGCTGCTTTCCCTCAGCGCGTGCGCGATGGTCGGGGTCAGCCAGAGCAAGCCGCACGACTATGTCGCCGAGCGGCGCGCCGACATGCTCGGCGGCGGTCGCCTGAGCGACGGCACGGTGCAGGCGCTCAACGTCGTCGCGCTGACCACCGAGGCCTGCGCGCATGCGTTCGCGGATTGCACGGATACCGTCATTCGCTCGCCCGGGCTGACCGACGAGCAGCGGCTTTCGACGCTGTCCGAACTATGGATGGGCAGGGCGATGAAGACCGACCGCGCCAAGGCCGGCAGGCCGATGGACGACGCGACACTCGATGCCTACCTGCAGTCCGCGCGCTACGCCTACGCCTATCTGTTCTACACCGCGCGGCAACCGTCCGAACGGCCCTTCGAGTTGCGCCAGGTGCAGGTGATCGGCTTCTACAACTTCGCCGTGCAGCGCGCGGTGGTGCGCTTCTTTCATGCGCTACCGCAATTGGGCACGCAGTGGACGCAGACCTCCCTGGCCGGCTGGACGGTGCTGCGGCCGCAGACCGACCTGCGCCTGGCCGGCGACGCGCGCGTGCCGACGGAACTCCTTCCCGCCGCGGACCTGCGCTTCAACGGCCTGCGCAACGTCTACCAGCGCGACGGCTTCGGCCCGGATTTCGTCGCCGTCACACCACCGGAACCGGCCGTCGCGGAAGTGCCCTGGCGCAATCCCCGTTACATGTCGATGACCGGCGCGCTGGTGTTCGACGGCAACACGCTGGCCGACGTGCTGGCCACCAGACAGGTGCAACTGCTGGCGCGCGATCCGTATCGCGACCGCAGCATCACCATCGGAGGCCGCGTGGTGCCGCTCGGCGCCAACTTCACTGCTGCCTATGGCGTGTGGCTGGCGCGTTCGGGCTTCGCCAGCCAGTCGATCCGCTCGCTGCTGGGCCGCGAAGGCGGCATCACCACGCCGCGTGTGCTGCTGATGCAGCCGTACGATCCGGATCGCCTCACCGTGGTCATGCTGCACGGCCTGGCCAGCAGCCCCGAGGCGTGGATCAATGTGGCGAACGAAGTCATGGGCGACGAGAACCTGCGCCGCAACTACCAGGTGTGGGAGGTCTACTACCCGACCAATGCGCCCGTCGCGGTGAATCTCGCGCAGATCCGCAAGGCGCTCGACGCGACGCTGCAGCACTTCGATCCCTCCGGTCGTGCGCGCGCCTCGCAAAACATGGTGCTGGTCGGGCACAGCATGGGCGGTGTCATCGCGCGGCTGCTGGTGTCGTCCAGCGGCGACAAGCTGTGGGATGTCGTGCCTGTTCGCGCCAACCTGCCGCCCGAGAAGCGCGCACGGGTGCGCAAGCGTCTCGCGCCCTATCTGCAGTTCACGCCGATGCCGCAGGTCACCCGCGCCGTGTTCCTCGCCTCGCCGCATCGCGGCACGCCGTATGCGCAGCATCGCATCGCCCGCTGGATCGGCAACCTGATCCGCCTGCCGGTCAACGTGCTCAAGGAAGTGGCCAGCCTTTCCGATATGATGAAGGGCGAAGGCTCCGGCGCGTCCACGCCGCTGCGCATACCCAACAGCATCGACAACCTCAGCGACGCCGATCCCTTCATTGTCGCCGCCGCCAACCTGTCGATATCGCCGCGTGTGCGCTATCACACCATCGTCGGCGTCTACAAATCCACCGGCCCGCTAGCCACCAGCAGCGATGGCGTCGTGCCGTACCAGAGCGCGCACCTCGACGGTGCCGACTCCGAACTCGCCATTCCGTCATGGCACAGCGTGCAGGAAACCCCGGCGGCGATCCTGGAGCTGCGCAGGATTCTTGCGCTGCATGCGGCGGCGGTGCGGGCAGCGAAGTCGTAGGGATCTCGAACATCCCACCTGACGGCGCCATTCCGGCGGTTTTCAACAGCCGAATGGCTGGTCAGGTCGGAGGAGTTTTTCACCAGCGCAGCTGGTCATAGCGCCTCAACTGCGATCCTTGCCTTCGCAGGGATGATGGACTTGAAACGGGTTGCGGCTTTGCCGTGAAGAACGACTTGCTGGAACAACTGCCAACTCAACCAGCGCGTCGCGGATCGCATCACCACCCATCATTCCGTCACTGCACCGGGCATGCCGGCGGGCTATCCCACGCCGGAGGCGTTGATCAGCTCCGATGCGTTCGGACAGGCGGGTGTGATCGCGAAGGGGCAGAGGCGCGACTGACCTTTGCTGTGGAAGGCAGGGTGGGCGACCGAAGAAAGTCCTTCAGATGAGGGGTGGCTCTTGATCTGATCTCTCAAGTCAAAAGCGAACCCCCATCCAACCTCCCCCTGCCTCGCAGGGGGAGGAGTAGAACGACTCAGCCCCCCACCACCGGCAATGCAATAAAACTCGCCCGCGCCGGTGCGTGATACACGCGCTGGGTAGCCTTCACGTAATCCGCCGGCTTGGCCAGGAAAATGCTCGGAACGAAGGTCTGCGGGTTGCGGTCGTACAACGGGAACCAGCTGGATTGCACCTGCACCATGATGCGGTGGCCGGGCAGGAAGACGTGGTTGGCGGCGGGCAGGGCGAAGCGATAGGGCAGCGGCTGATTGGCGGCGATCGGTTTGCCTTCGGCGAAGCCTTCGCGGTAACGGCCGCGGAAGATGTCCATCGCCACGGCGAGCTGGTAGCCGCCCATCTCCGGTTGATCGGCGACCTGGTCGGGATAGACGTCGATCAGCTTGACCACCCAGTCGCTGTCGCTGCCGCTGGT
The DNA here is from genome assembly GCA_027307195.1 of Rhodanobacter sp. Classification (GTDB taxonomy): domain Bacteria; phylum Pseudomonadota; class Gammaproteobacteria; order Xanthomonadales; family Rhodanobacteraceae; genus Rhodanobacter. The sequence goes on from DAHUXL010000098.1 coordinate 10,381, forward strand.
CGAGGCGACCAGATTCACTTCGGGCACGCCGCTGATCTTCAATGGCGTAGTGAGCACGTCCGAGACATAGCTCAGCACGTCGGTGCGGCCGGAGGCTTCGCGCTGGTCGTCGACCAGCCACTGCGACCAGGTCTGGCCGACGTCGTAGCCCATCGGCTGGATCGGCCGTGCGCGGTACGGCACCGGGTGCGCGGGATCGGACACGTATTCGTCGTAGTCGGTGCCGGCCGCGGGTGCAGTGAAGCCGAGCTTGTTGCCGGCTTCCAGGTACAGCGCGCGGCTCTTGGTCGGGCAACCGTCGGCGCAAGCCAATGGCCAGCGATTCAGTCGCTGCCATTGGTTGCTGCCGGTCTGGTATGCGGTGACCGCGGCGATGTCGGCCCTGGGTGCGCCGTCCTTGAGGTATTGCGCGAGGTACGGACGCAGGATGTGTTCGCGGAAATACCGGGCGGTGTCGCTGCCGAACCGGATCGCGCCGAGCGAGCTGCCTTCGTCGATCTCCTGGCCGTGATGCCACGGGCCCATCACCAGTTTGACCATGTTGCCGCTGGCGTCCTTCGGCTTGATCGCGCGATAGACGGCGAGCGCGCCGTAGCTGTCTTCCTGATCCCACAGACTGTGCACCAGCATCACCGGCACTTTCAGTGGCTGCGCGGCGAGCAGCTTGTCCACCGCCTGCTCGCTCCAGAAGCTGTCGTAGGCGGGATGCGCCAGCATCTTGTTCCAGAAGCCCAACTGCTCCATGCCGTAGGCGTGGGCCAGCGCGCCGGCCGAGCCGTAGTGCATGAACTGGTCGTACTCGTCGTGGTAGTTCGTCCACCACTTGATGCTGTTGTCGCGGCTGGCGGTCTGCTCGTAGACGTAGCTCAGGTTCTGCTGGCGGAACGCGCCGTTGTGGAACCAGTCGTCGCCCATCCAGCCGTCGACCATCGGGTTCATCGGCACCGAAACCTTCAGTGCGGGATGCGGATTGACCAGCGCCATCAGCGGTTCGAAGCCGTCGTAGGAGATACCCAGCGTGCCGACCTTGCCGTTCGACTCGGGGATGTTCTTCACCAGCCAGTCGATGGTGTCGTACGTGTCAGTGGCGTCGTCCACCGGCGTCGGGTTCAGCGGCCCGTGCAGCGGCCGGTTCATCACGTAGTCGCCCTCGGAGCCGTACTTGCCGCGCACGTCCTGCACCACGCGGATGTAGCCGTCCTCGACGATGACGTCGGTGGCGTTGTCATAGCCCTGCAGCATCGGGCCGAGGTGGCCGCTCATCGTGTGCGTGGTCAGCGCCTTGGCATCGTACGGCGTGCGGGTGAGCAGGATGCCGGCGTGCTGCGCGCCTTTCGGAATCAGGATGATGGTGTGCAGTTTCACGCCGTCGCGCATCGGGATCATCACGTCGCGCGAGACGTAGTCGTGGTCGGCGGTGGCGGGCACGAACTTGGCCGGCGTCTCGCTGGGGTAATTCGGATATTTCACCTGTGGCGTGTCGGTGGCCTGCAGCGCGCCGCTCAAAGTGAACAGCAGGGCGAACAGCGCGGGCCGCAGCCCGGTAGCGAGTCGACTTGAATGCATCATGATTCCCCGGACGGACAAGACGGCCTAGCGTACCCGCAATGATGATCCGGGTGAGCCATCGGCCGAGGTTGGCAAGCCTGTTGCATTGACGATGGCATGAGCGAACAAGCCTACGACATCTCCCATCTGCTTGAGTCCGAACCGGCCAGGGTCGCTGCGCCGGA
>DAHUXL010000101.1 GCA_027307195.1 Rhodanobacter sp.
CAGCGCGCAGCCGTGGCAGGAAAGCCTGGTGACGTTGGGCTTCGTGAGCGTCGGGATCGCCATGATTGCCGCTTCCATCCTCATTCTTTGGGGTTTGCGACGGGCCGCGGCGCCGTGATCACCATGACGGTCAATCCTTCCATCGAGCAACGAAAGTCGTGCATCGCTCGATTCAGGCAACAAGCCGCAAAACCAGAGCGCCACGACGAGCACCGCGCACCCAATCCGGGGAGCCCCGAATGAAACCCTTTACGACTATCGCCGCCTTGCTACTCGGCCTGATCGCCTTGCTGCAGGGGATGCGTTTTGCACTGGCTTGGACGGTGACCGTCAACGGCCTGTCGATTCCGCTGTGGGCAAGTGCGATGGCTTTCGTCGTCGCCGGCGGGCTCGCGATCATGCTGTGGCGCGAAGGGCGACGCTGAATTGATGCATTTATCCCGAGGCATGTTCAAAGCAGGGACATTGCCTGCAATGCGTTGATCGTGCGATCCGCCCGGTCGCATACTTCCAAATGCGATGCCGCGCCGACGATGTCCGCGAGGGGAGCACACGATGCGAAGCAAGCTGACCCTCCTCTGGCTGGCTGTCGTGATGGTGATGGTGAGTGGCTGTCGGGCCGCGATACGGCATGCCGCACCGCCCGAACTGATCGGCATGGCGGCACCGGACGGTTTTCCATCGAGCGTGCGGCTGGTGACCACGGATTTGCATGCATTCACCGCCCTCGCCCCGGCGTTCTTCGGCGGTATCCGCGCCGCGGCAACTGATGGCACGGTGGACATCCCGGCGCTGTCCGGCTGAGGCTCGGGCGCTGCCTATGGTGCCGGCGCGCTGGCGGGATTTAGTCGCGCGCATACCCGCCCGCAGTTCGAGATGGTGACCGGGGTGAGCGCCGGCGCCCTGCTGGCGCCGTTCGCGTTTCTCGGGGCAGACTGGGACGCACGCATGCAGGAGGCCTTCACCGGCAAGCGTAGTGCGTGGCTGATGCCATCGCCCGCTCGCACCATTCTGGCCCGGCTGCTTTCGCCTCGCGGACTGCCACATCACAACGCGCTGTTCCAGCTGGTTGACCACTTCGTCACAATGGAAATGATCGACGCAGTGGCGCGTGAGGCGGCGAAAGGTCGCCGGCTGGTGGTGGCGACCACCGACCTGGACAAACACGAAACGGGACTGTGGAACCTGGGTGAGATCGCGCAGCATGGTGGCAAGGCAGCACGCACCCTGTTCCCCAGTGTGCTGGTAGCTTCCGCCAGCGTGCCCGGCGTGTTCCCGCCGGTGTTGATCCGCGTGCACGCAGGTTGCAACAAGTACGACGAGATGCATGTGGACGGAGGCGTCACTACATCGGTGTTCAGCACGCCGCTGATCGCCGGCATCCAGTCGACCGAGCTGCCGCTGCTGCACGGAGCGCACCTGTACATGATCGTCAACGGCCAGCTGGCGCGCACGCCGCCGACCACGCGCTACAACACGGTAGACAGCCTCTCGAACAGCTTCTCCGCCGAGATGACTTACAAGACGCGCGAGGCGATCGTCGACAACATCGCCGCGGCAAAACGGTTGGGCATGGAGTTCCGCCTAACCGAGATTCCGGAGGGCTATCCGCAGACCAGTTTCATCGACTTCGACCAGCAGCACATGCAGACACTGTTCGACTATGCCGCTGATTGCGCAGCGCGCGGGTTGCTGTGGATGACCCCGGCACAGTCGATCCGGCGCAACATGAGCGCGCATGGTACGCCCGGATCAAACCCACCCGAATGCCCCGCTGCCGTGATGGAACCGACCCGCTGACCGCCGTGCCTGTGCGACGGTCAGAGCTGACTCATGCCGCCATCGATGATGATCTCGGTGCCGACGATGAAGGCCGACTCCGGTGCAGCCAGATGCAACACCGTGGCGGCGACCTCGCGCGCTTCACCAAAACGGCCCAGCGGCACCTGCGACTGGATCTGCGCGGCAGTGGCTTCGAGGGCAGCCGCGTCCATGCCGAGCTTGCCGTACAGCGGCGTGCTGATCGGGCCCGGGCTGACCACGTTGACGCGAACCCCGCGCGGCAGCAGTTCGGCCGACAGCGTCTTCGCCAGCGAGATCAGCGCGGCCTTGCTGGCGGCGTAGACGGACGAATTCGGCATGCCGATGCGCGCATTGATCGAACCGTTGAGCACGATCGAGGCACCGGCGTTGAGCCGCGGCAACAGCGCCTGCAACTGGAAGTAGGCGCCCTTGACATTGGTGTCGAAGCCCTGGTCCCACATCGCCTCGTCGACCTCGGCGAACGACGCGAACTTCGCACTACCGGCATTGATGAAGACGGCATCGAGCAGGATGTCCTGGCTAGCCAGTATGGCGGCTAGTTCCTTTGCATCGGCGATCGCGCCGGCGTCGTTGCGGAGCGCGATCGAACGCGCGCCGAGGGTGGCTTTGGCCTGCGCCAGCGCGGCGGCATCCCGGCCGGTGATAACGACGCGCGCGCCTTCGGCGGCGAATGCCTGCGCGGCAGCCAGGCCGATGCCGCTGCTGCCGCCGGTAACGAGTACGGACTTGCCTTCGAAACGATTCATGATGTGCTCCGGTGGATGGTGGATGCTGCTTGAGTGAGGTCAGCTTGATCGCCGCCCCAGCGTTTGCCGTACCATCGTTTCGACGAACTCGTTCGAAGGAATTGCACATGTTGTCCGACGACGAACTGGCCTTGCTGGAAGCCATCCGCGACAGCGGCAGCTTGTCACGTGCGGCGGCGCGGCTAGGCAAGGCGCCCTCGACGATCTCGCACGCGGCGCGCCAGCTGGAAACACGTTTCGACGCGCTGTTGTTCGACCGTCGCCGCTATCGCCTGCAACTCACCCCGGCTGGCGAGCTGCTGACGCGGGAAGCCGCGCGGCTGGTGCAGGACGTGACGCGGCTGAGTCAGCGGGTGAGACAGGTCGCCAACGGCTGGGAGGATCGGCTGCACATCGTCACCGACGAGATACTTGAGTTCGAGTCGCTGCTACCGGTGATCCGCGCGTTCGATGCGCTGCAGTCGGGCGTGCGCTTACGCCTCACCCACGAGGTACTCGGCGGTACGTGGGAAGCATTGCGCGAAGGCCGCGCAGACCTGGTGGTCGGCGCTACCAACGAGCCGCCGGCGATGCCCAAGTTGCGCTGGTTCGAACTGGGTGCGATGGAATGGGTATTCGCCGTCGCCACGCGCCATCCGTTGGCGAAGGCGCCCGAGCCGTTGTCGCAAGAAGTGATAAGCCAGCATCGCGCGGTAGTTGTGGCCGACTCCTCGCGCAACGCCGGCCGCGCCTATGGTGTGCTCGGCGGACAAGCCACGCTGGCGGTACCGAGCATGCGCGCAAAGATCCTGGCACAGCGCGACGGCCTCGGCGTGGGCTGGCTTCCGCGCCATCGGGCAGATGCCCTGCTCAGAGAGAACCTGCTGATGGAAAAGCGGGTAGCCGATTCGCGCGAACCGAACATCCTGTACGTCGCCTGGCGCAGTGACCACGAAGGCCGTGCACTGCTCTGGTGGCTGGAGCAGCTGCGCCAACCACGGCTGGCAAAACGCTTGATTCAGGGGTTGCCCGTGCCAGCCTGAGTACCCGACCGATGTCGTGGCGACCGGCTTGCATGGCCCGTCATTTACGACACCTGCTCAGCGCAGGCTCGAACGCCGCACCATCAGCTTTACCGGCAGCACTTCGCTGTCGACCGGCTCGCCGCGGATCAGGCCGAGCAGGCTGTCGACGAGGACTTCGCCGGCCTGCTTGGTGTCCTGCAGGATCGTGGTCAGCGGCGGGTTGACGAAGCTGGCCATGGCGATGTCGTCGAAGCCGGCCAGCGCGACATCCTGCGGCACGCGCAGGCCATGGTCGCTGAGCGCACGCATGGCGCCGATCGCGATCAGGTCGCTGGCGGCGAATACCGCATCGAAACCGACTTCGCGGGTGATCAGCGTGCGCATCGCTTCGTAGCCGGAGCGTTCGGTGCTCTCGGCGTTTTCCTGCAACGCTTCGTCGATGTCCACGCCGGCCTGCTGCAAGGCGTCGACATAGCCGCGATAGCGTCCGAAGAATTCCGGGTAGTGACTGGAGGCGTCGCCGAGGAAGGCGATGCGGCGACAGCCGCGTTCCAGCAGATGCTCGGCCACCGCCTGACCTCCGCGGAAGTTGTCGCAACCGATCGAGACGCCGGGCTGGTCCGGCAGCACCGCGCCCCAGCGCACGAAGCGGGTGCCCTGGGCGACCAGTTTTTCCAGCTTGTCGGTATAAGCCAGATAATCGCCGTAGCCGAGCAGGATCAGGCCGTCGGCCTTCTTGCTGTCGGCGAAGTCGGCGTGCCAGTCGTGCGAGAACTGCTGGAACGAGATCAGCAGGTCGTAACCCTGCAGCGCGCAGGCGCGGGTAATCGAGCCGAGCATCGACAGGAAGAACGGGTTGATGTGGGATTCGTCGGCGGTAGGGTCTTCGAAGAACAGCAGCGCCAGCGTGCCGGTGTGCATCCGGCGCAGGTTCGACGCGTTCTTGTCGACCTTGTAGTTGAGCTGTTCGGCGGCGGCCTGGATGCGCCGCCGGGTTTCCTCATTGACCAGCGGGCTGCCGCGCAACGCGCGCGATACCGTGGCCTGGGAAACCCCGGTCAGGTGGGCGATGTCGATCGAGGTGGCTTTTACCTTCATCCGCAGCTTGATCCGGAATCCACGTGCGTGACGGCGAAACGCCGGCCGTTCCGAATCCTAGCCGGTTTGCGCGCCGCCTGTCGTATACCGCCCGGCGCTCGCCGCTGCAGGGGCAGTCCGGCGCCACCGCCCGGGACTGGCCGTGGCCCGTGACCTTCATGCGCGCATGTCCTCCAGCTCGACGCCCTTGGTCTCGCGCACGGCGTACAGCACGAACAGCAGCGACAGCAGCGCGAAGCCGGCATACAGGCCGTAGGCGAAAGTGAGGCCGATCTCGGCCAGCGCCGGGAAACTGCTGGTGATCGCGAAGTTCGCCAGCCACTGCGCCGCCGCGGCCACCGCCAGCGCGGTGGCGCGGATGCGGTTCGGGAACATCTCGCCCAGCAGCACCCACACCACCGGCCCCCAGCTCACCCCGAAGAACACCACATAGGCATTCGCCGCGATCAGCGCGACGATACCGGTCGCTCCGGGCAGACTCAGCGTGGCGCCACTGCCGGTGGCCTGCGAGAAGCACCAGGCCATCGCCGCCAGAGTTACCGCCATGCCGGCCGAGCCGATCACCAGCAAGGGCTTGCGGCCGATCTTGTCGACCAGCGCAATCGCCACCAGCGTGACCAGCACGTTGACCACCGAGGTGGCCACAGTGATGGTGAACGAGTCCGCCTCGCTGAAGCCGACCGAATGCCACAGGGTCGAGGAATAATAGAAGATCACGTTGATGCCGACGAACTGCTGGAACACCGACAGCAGGATGCCGACCCACACCACCGGCAGCAGGCCGGCGGCCTTGCCGCGCAGATCGCTGAGGCGCGGCTGGTGTTCCGACCGCAGGCTGTCCTCGATATCGTGCAGCTTGCTGTCCAGCGCGGCTTCGTCGTGCATGTCCAGCACACTGCGCAGCACCACCCTGGCTTCGGCCAGACGGCCCTTGGCGACCAGATAGCGCGGCGACTCCGGCACGCCCAGCACCAGGGTGCCGTAGACCAGCGCCGGCAGCACCGCCACCAGGAACATCCAGCGCCAGGCAGCCAGCCCCAGCCAAGACGGCAGCGCCGAACCGCCAGCCGCACCGGCCAGCCACGCATCGCTGAGCAACGCGGCGAAGATGCCCAGCACGATCGCCAGCTGCTGCATCGAGCCGAGTCGGCCGCGGATGTACGCGGGCGACACTTCGGCGATATAGGTCGGTGCGATCACCGAGGCCACGCCGACGCCGATGCCGCCGACCAGTCGCCACAGGATCAGCTGCCACACCGCGTTCGCCAGGCCCGAACCCAGCGCGCTGGCGACCAGCAGTACCGCCGCCACCTGCATGGTACGCACGCGGCCCCAGCGGTTCGCCAGCATGCCGGCATACCAGGCGCCCAGCGCCGAACCGAGCAAGGCGCACGACACCGCGAAACCGGTCTGCGCCGCATCCAGCGCGAAGGCCCCACGGATCGCATCGACCGCGCCGTTGATCACCGCCGTATCGAAACCGAACAGGAAGCCGCCCAGCGCCGCTGCCGCCGAGATCAGCACCACCCGCGTGGTGGCGTGCTGAACCGATCCATCTGTCGTGTGCATTGTGCTCATCGCGTCTCCCCAACGTCATGGCATCAAGATGTGCGCCGAGTCTGCACTGCGGTCCCGGCCCTGTCCGGCTGAATACGTATGCAGCCGGACAGGAGGGTGCAGATCAGGCAGCGTCCGAGCTGGCCGCCTGCACGGACGACCCTGCGCGTAGATGCTCGAGCATACCGCGCGCCAGCTCGGACTCGGCCAGCACCACCAGATCGGCGCCCTGTTGCCGCAGATGCGCCTTGCAGGCATCGGAATCGGCGCGCGCGATGATCTGCAGCCGCGGATTGGCCAGCCGCGCCACCCGCACCACCTCGCCGCTCTCGTACGCATCGGGCACGGTCACCACCAGCGCGCGCGCATGGGCGAGATTGGCTACGTCCAGCACATCGTCCCGCGCCGCATTGCCGACGATCGTCGCGATGCCCTGCTGATGCAGCATCGCGACGCGCTCTTTTTCCTCTTCCAGCACGAGCACCGCCTGGCCCTGCCTGTGCAATGCCTCGCCGACCAGCCGACCCACCCGACCATAGCCAGCCACCACCACATGTCCACTCAGCGCGCTGATGACGAGCATCTCCGGTACGGGCTCGGTGCTCGCCGGCACCACCGTGTCGCCACGCTGGCCTGCCTCGCGCGCATCGAGCCACGGCTTCGCGCGATCGAGCAGCTTGAACAGCAGCGGGTTGAGCAGGATCGACAGGATTGCCGCAGCCAGCAGCACGTCCTGCGCCTCCTTCGTGACCAGGTTCTGCATCACGCCCACACCGATCAGGATGAACGAGAATTCGCCGATCTGCGCCAGGCTGGTGGCAATCGTCAACGCCGTGCGCAACGGCCGCCCGGACACCAGCACGATGCCGAACGCGGCCAGCGACTTGCCAAGCACCACGATCAGCAGCGCCGCCAGCACCACCCACGGCTGGGTCAGCACCACCTGATAGTTGAACAGCATGCCGATCGAGACGAAGAACAGCACCGCGAACGCATCGCGCAGCGGCAGCGTTTCCTCGGTGGCGCGCTGGGCCAGCTTCGACTCGCCCATCATCATGCCGGCGAAGAACGCGCCCAGTTCGAACGACACGCCGAACAGGCCGGCCGCACCGAACGCCACGCCCAGCGCGATCGCCAGCACAGCCAGACGGAACAACTCGCGCGAACCGGTGTACGCGACGACCTTGAGAATCCACGGAATCAGCCGCTTGCCGACCACCAGCATCAGCGCAACGAACAGCGCCACCTTGCCGATGGTGAACGCGATGGTGCCGGCGATCGCGCCGAACGACAACGCGGCGCCACCCTGCGTGCCACTCCCCAGCGCCAGTCCGATCGCCGGCAGCAGCACCAGCGCCAGCACCATCGCCAGGTCCTCGACGATCAGCCAGCCGACCGCGATGC
>DAHUXL010000106.1 GCA_027307195.1 Rhodanobacter sp.
AGAGGTCAATACCGTTCCTGGCGAAACACGCCAGCGGAATCGACACGGTGTGGCGGGCGCCGTTCGCATAGCCGCCGAAGGTCTGCGCAAGATCGACACTGGTCGTGCAGTGGTCGCCACAGCCCATGTACACCTTCACCGGCCCCTTGGCGGGCGTGGCGATCACGACATCGAACTGCAAGGCCGCGTGGGTGGCCAGCAGCGGCATCAGGTTCCTCGGCTGCGGACTGCGCGCAAAGAAGCGGCCGGCACCGAGCCAGGTGACGGATTTGGCATCCTGCTGGGTGTTGACCTGGACCGTCCGCAAACGCAGCGCTGGATGACTGGCCGGCCATTCGATGACGGCGTTCAGATCGGCACCGAGGTCATGCGCCGCTTGCTGCGGGTCCGCCTCGGCCAGATAGAGCGCGAACGGCGGCACCGCCAGCGTGTGGAACACCGACAGAACGGACGCATCGGCGCATGCGTCGACGGCGGAATCGGTGGGCAGCACGCCTATCTCGTGCTTGCCGGGATAGCGCAATCCGTAGCCGGGTGCGAACAGCCAGCGCGTCGCCTTGGTGCTCTTGCCGCTCGCGTCGGGACACGGCACACCCGGCCACGGCATCGCGAGTGTTCCGCTGAAATGGTAGCGACCCACGCCGGAGCGGCCCGCAAACAGCACGTCGGCCACACCCGCACCTTCCGTCCCGGGCAGCCATGCGGCCACGAACGCGTCGGAGAGATTGAGCAGGTTGTTGACGTAAAGCGGACGCCCCGCCACCAGCACGGCAATCACCGGCTTGTGGCTCCCGGCCACCGCTTGCAGGACGGCCAGATCCTCCGGATAGCGATCGCTATGCCGCAGCGTCGCCGACGGCATGATGTCGCCCATCGTCTCCGCGTACGGCGTCTCGCCGATCACCGCCACGATGGCGTCGAAGGACTTCAGATCCACGCCCTGCGCCGTTTCGCTGTACGTGACATTCGCCGCGCCAGCGGCGTGGCGCAGTCCGGCCAGGATCGTGTCGCCGTTGGGAAAGTCGGCATTGCTGTTGCCGGTGCCCTGCCAGGTCAACGACCAGCCACCGGCCTGGTTGGGCAGGCTGTCCGCATTCTTCCCCACGACCAGAATTTTCGACCCCGCCTTCAACGGCAGCACGTCGTGATTGTTCTTCAACAGGACCAGCGATTCGCGCACGGCGCGCCGCGCCAGTTCGCGGCTCTGCAACGAGCCGGCGTCGCCAGCCCCGGCCCGTTGCGACGGCCGCGTGCCGAACAGCCCCATGCGCAACTTGGCACGAACGATCCGGCTGACCGCGTCATCGATGCGCGCCATCGGGATCTCGCCGTGCTCGACCTGGCGGGTGGTGTTCGCGATGAAGGCCTTCCAGTCATCGGGCACCATCACCATGTCGATGCCGGCATTGATCGCCTGCGGGCAACTGGCATTGGTGCAGCCGGGCAACTGACCGATCGCATTCCAGTCGGAAACGACAAAGCCATCGAAGCCCATCTTGTCCTTCAGTGCACCCGTCAGCAGGGCGCGTGCACCCGACATCTTTCCGTAGTTGGTGCCTGTACCCACATCGTCCCAGCTGCTGTACGACGCCATCACGCTCTGCACCCCGGCTTCGAGCGCGCCGAAGTAACCCGAGCCGTGCACGTTGATCATGTCGTTCTGGCTGACCTTGGCGTTGCCCTGGTCGGTTCCGTTCCAGGTCGCGCCGTCACCGATGAAATGCTTGGCGGTCGCCATCACGTTGTGGTCGCCAAAGTCACCCTGCAGTCCCGCGACATAGGTGCGCGCATACGCGCGGACCAGCGGGCCGTCGGTGGAAAAGCTTTCGTAGCTGCGGCCCCAGCGGGCGTTCTGTGCCACGGCAAGGGTCGGGGCGAACGCCCATTCGACGCCGGTGGCACGTACCGCCCTGGCGGTGGCCGCGCCGATGTCCGCCATCAAGGCCGGGTCGTGCGCCGCACCCAGGCCGATGTTGTGCGGGAACAGCGTGGCTCCGAACACATTGCTGTTGCCATGCACGGCGTCGATGCCCCAGATGATCGGGACCTTGACCGCCGCGTCGGTCGCCATCGACGCATCGTAATAACGGTCGGACAACGCCAGCCAATCCGCGATCGAGGCGTGCTTGTTGCCACCGGGCCAGGAGCCGCCGCCATTGAGTACCGAGCCTATATAGAACTTCGTCACCTCGGCCGGCGTGATCGACTTGATCTCGGCCTGAGTCATCTGACCGATTTTCTGGGCGAGACTCATGCTCGCCACGATTTTCCGCACACGGGCTTCCAGTGCGGGATCGACGGGAAGTCGACTCTTGATCGCCGGCCAGTCCGCATAGTGCGTCGGCTGCGGCATGCGCTGGCTGGAGGATGCTGCCACCGAAGGCGCGGCATCTTTCGCCGCTGCCGCGTCAGTGGCCAGCGCGCCGCCGCCGTCGACCATCGCCAGCACGGCGCACATCAACCACAACCATCCGGTACGAACCATCGGGAGCCTCGCTTGTCGGGAGCATTCGCCTGACATAGTACAGACGTGCGGTTTCGGCCGAAGCACGCAGACTGTGTGCTGGTTCGCTTATCGCTTCGACAACCGGTACACCACGGTCTCCAGCGCGCTCACCCCTTCGGCGACGAAGCCCGGCTGCTGCGCGAGGATGTCGCGGCGCTCCAGGGTTTCCACCCACCAGTCACGACCATACAGCTCGCGCACCTCGGCTTCCGGCACGGCGAACGGCGGCCCCTGTTTCTCGTGCTGCGGATACTCCAGCGTGATCAGCAGACCGCGGCAACCGACTGGAAGCAGCGCATGCAACTCGCGCACGTAACGATGGCGCAGCGGTGGCGGCAGCGCGATCAGCGCGGCGCGGTCGTATACCGCCGCGCAGTCGGCCAGTACGTCGGCGTCGAGGCCGAACACGTCGCCGCAGATCAGTTCGATGTCGCCAGCCCGGTAGTGGCGACCGCAACGCGAGTCGTGCACCTGCGGGGTCAGCCCGTGTTCGGCAAAGAACTGCGCGACCGCAAGCGGCGACAGTTCCACCCCCAGCACACGATGACCCTGCGCGGCCAGCCAGACGAGGTCCAGCGACTTGCCGGCCAGCGGCACGAACACCTGGCTGCCCGGTGTCAGCGCCAGCGCCGACCAGTGCTTGAGCAGCAGCGGCGTCGGCGCGTGCTGGTGGAAACCGATGCGGTCCTCGCGCCAGCGCTGGTGCCAGAAGTCGGGGTCCACGCTATCGCTCCTGTGGGTGTGGGAGGAACCTCGACACCTTTATCGCGGAAGCAGCCATCGACAGGCAACCATCTCCGTCCCGCGACCGATCCTCAGAGCTTCCCGGCGCCCTTGCGCAGCCAGCGATCGATCAGGGATTTCTCATAACGCAGCGAATCCTGATCGGCAGCGGAGCTGTCGCTGAGAAAGGCGGGGTCTCGCAGTTTGCGGCTGCCCTCGCGCAGCACCTTGCCGTCGGCTCCGTACAAGGTGAAGTGCAGATCGATGCGCGGCGGATACACATCCTTGATGATGCGCAGATCGTTGAAGTTGGGACCACGCCAGGGCTCGTATTCGCCGGCACGGTCCACATCGGTCACTTCGATGTCCAGCCGCTGGCCCGGCGCCAGGATGCGCGAGGCACGCTGGGTGATGTAGTCCTTGAGCGGTTTCAGATAAGCGTCGGCGTCGATCGCATGCACCCCGAAGCTGCGCTTCGCCTCGGTGAAGTGCTGGGGATCCTTGTAGTGAACGCTGACGTTGTCCGGTGGTGTCGCCGCCCGCGCCATGACGGAGGCGATGGCCAGGCAGGCAATACAAAGCAGACGGGGGAGTGGGGAAGATTTCATGGCAGGTCTCCCGGAGTGGAACTGGGCAACGGCCGAGACAGGCGCGTATCGCGGCGACGGAGCAACAGCCGTCAGTATACGTCCGGGCCAAACGGCGGGTCAGACAGCCGCCACCTCAATTAACCTCCTCCCCCGTTAGCCGCGTCGGCCTGTCCTGGTGGAAACCAATGCCACCTTCGCGCCAGCGCTGTTGCCAGAAGTCGAAGCCATAGTGCCGCCCCTCTCGGCATGGGAGCGAGCAAGTTGAACGGCGTCAGGCCATGAAGTGAACCTGACCCCGTTTTGCTGCTCTGCCTCACCAAGCTCATGCCATCCGGACGCTTTGAGCGAGGCCTCCGAGCCCATATAGAGAGCGAGAAGGTTCTTCACGATTCACTCTCCGCAACCGAGTCGGCCCCGGAGCCTGCGCCGGACCGATCTCACATTCAGGCCTTCGCCAATGCCGGTGCCTTCTGCATGTTCACTCCGGCGGGCCACGGATCGGCCCAGCCGGGAACGCCCATCAGGCCATCGAGCCAGCGTGCGATGTGCGGGTAATCGTTGAACGGCATCTCCGTATCCCGCCACTCGCACGCCATCGATGCCAGTTGGAAATCGGCAATGGTGAGCCGATCACAGGCGACAAAATCGCGTCGCCTCAGATGATCGTCCAGCACGGCTGCGAATCTCCTCAGCTCCGGCAACATCGCGACCAGTTCCGAACGGTCCGGTTCGCCCAGATGGAAGGCCGGCTTGATGAGGAGCTCGAAGTAGAACGCTCCCACCGCGCGCGACCAGTGGTTGTCGTTCCAGGACAGCCAACGCAGTATTTCGATCTGCTCGGCGGGGCGCTGTACCGGCCACATGTCCGAGCCGGTCTTGACGCAGAGGTAGGCCATGATCGCTGACGATTCCCACAGCGTGACATCGCCATCCACCATGGTCGGCGCCTTGCCGTTCGGGTTCAGCGCCAAATACGAGGGCGTCTTCAGCCCGCCCGCCAGCAGATCGACCTCGATACAATCCGCGTCGATGCCAAGGTGCTTCACCAGTGCCAGCACGCGTCGCGGTGCCTGGGCCTTGATCCAGTAGATCTTCATGTCTTTCCTCCGTTGGATGAACCTTCGGCGGCAAAGAATACGCAGTCGCTAAATATGTTAAAGAACATATTTTGCAGGCCTGCTATATCTGGCAACCGGAGGTTGCCACCCATGTCCTACAGTCCCGAACATGCCCTGCAGACACGCGCTCGCATCATCGAATCCGCGCGCCGCCTGTTCAACCGCCACGGTTTCGAACAGGTCACCATCGACCAGATCATGGCGGCCGGCGGATTGACGCGCGGCGCGTTCTACCATCACTTCCGCAGCAAGGACGAACTGTATGCGGCGTCCGTCGCCAGCTTCGTCACCTGCAACCCCTTCGCCATCAAGACGTCCGGTGCGGCACGGAACCTCCACGACCCACGCGGACTCGCCCGGATGCTCGTCGAGCTCTACCTGAGCGATGAAGCGCTGGACAACATCGATATGCACTGCCCGCTCTATGCGCTGCCGTCAGATGTCGCCCGGGCTGGACTGGAGCCGCAACAGGCGTATACCGACCTGATCCGCGGCATGGGCCACATCTACCAAGCGGCGCTCAAGGGCGTGCGCGATGCGCGCCGGCGTGCCGAAACCATGGTGGCACTTTGCGTCGGCGGGATGGTGCTTGCCCGCACCACCAACGATCCTGTCCTGCGCAAGTCGCTTCGTGCATCGGCAAGACACCAGGCGTTGGCACTGTTGAAGGTGGAGTAGAAAAGTTGCCGCAGACGCACAGATCGAATGCAGCCCGCCGGCGAGTGAGCATGGGCGCTGCTCGACGGATTCGGCCCTCATGGAAAATTGCACTCTCGACTACGCTGACCCCAGCTTCTGCTGTCGAGTGTTGCCATTCGCTGCAAAGATTCCGCATGCCTCGCGTTGATCAGCATTGACACATCATTCGTAGGGGGTGAACCGGTGCACCTGTCGAGATTCCTGGCTTTCCTATGCGTGTTTTCCGCTTTCATGAGCGGGAGCAGTCCGGCATCGGCCGAGCCCGCCCAGATCGAAACCGCAAGGCTCGGTCATTCGACGGCTGCCCTGCATGGTCCGTGGCGATTCCATACCGGCGACGACCTTCGCTGGTCTTTGCCGGACTTCGATGACAGCACGTGGGATACCGTCGATCTCACGCCAGCTCCAGGTGCACATGACGGGGATGTCGGGCTGCCGGGCTATGTGTCTGGATGGAGCAGGCGAGGGCACGCGGGATACACGGGTTTTGCATGGTATCGGCTGAAAGTCAGCATCGACAGCGACAAGGACGCCCCGCTTGCGCTGGCAGGGCCGACCCTTGTCGATTCGACTTACCAACTTTATGTGGACGGACGGCTGCTCGGCGGCCCGGGCGCGTTCACCGGGAAAGCCCCTGTGGTGTACAGCGTCCGGCCAAGCGTATTTCCCTTGCCGGCGTCATCTTCAGGGGGCACGCAAACCCACCTGATAGCGCTTCGCGTGTGGATGGACCCCCTCGATGCGGGCGAGGACAGCGGCGGCATTCATGTCGCGCCGACGATCGGTCATGCGGACGGCATCGACCTGCTGCATCAAGTGCAGTGGATGGAGACATTCAAGGGTTACGTGGTGGATGCGCTCGAACCGGCAGCATTCGTCCTGCTTGCCCTCATGGTCCTTGGGCTGATGGCCTCCCGCACCGACGACTCCTACCGCTGGCTGGGCGCTGCCCTGCTTTTCCTCGCGTTGTTGCGCATCAACCAGGTGACGTTTTCCTGGACGCATGTCCAGAGTCTTCGCTGTTACGACATCGCGACCGCCGTGATACTCAAGCCGCTCGCACTGGCGGCATGGACGATGGCTTGGCGGGACTGGTTCCGCCTGGGCAAACCATGGCTGCGCTACGCGGTCGGCGTGCTTGCCGTGATCTACCTTGTCTTCGCCTTGATCGGCCGCCCGTGGTTTGTGCCCGAAGCAACCCACGGGCTCAAGATGGTCGCCAACATCGTTGTGGAAGGCGTGCGTCTGGCATTCGCCGCACTCTATTTGTGGATCATCGGGTCGGGCGTACTGCGGTCGGGGAAGCCCTCCACCTATCTGGCAGCGATTGCCGCGATCCTGGTCGGCATCGGTCTGTTCGCGACCGAGCTCAACACCTTGGGCGTTCCAGGGATATGGTTCCCTTATGGAACCGGCGTGGCGCGGGGACAGTATGCGTATGCCTTGTTCATCGTGGTTTTGTTTGCGCTCATTTTGATGCGGTCGGTCGGGTACGCACGAACGAGCAAGACAAAAAGACGCTGGGCCGCCCCGTGAGCACGCGTCGGCCCGGGCGCCCGGCGCGAGCCGAAACCAAGTCCGATCGCATTTGACTTCCTCCGTCCCGGTTTCCTTCCTGGTCGCGCCCGCTCAGATGCGGCCGCCGCGATCGACGAATTCCCAGACCTTCGATATCACCACCGATCCCTCGCCGACGGCCGAAGCCACGCGCTTGACCGATCCGCTGCGCACGTCGCCCACCGCAAAGATGCCCGGCAGCGAGGCGGC
>DAHUXL010000118.1 GCA_027307195.1 Rhodanobacter sp.
ACCAGCAGCACCGAGACCGGGATCGACCAGCTTTCATACAGCGCAGCCAGTGCCAGGAACACGATCACGATCGACAGCACCATCAGCAGCGTGGCGGCATTGCCGGAAAGGATTTCCTGGTAGGACTGGCCGGTCCAGTCGAAGCCGAAGCCCTTCGGCAGATCATTCGTGACGATCTTCTCCATCTCGCTCATCGCCTCGCCCGAGGCATGCCCCGGTGCCGGCGAGCCGACGATTTCGACCGCCGAGTAGCCGTTGTAGCGGGTCAGCGAGGGTGACGAGACATCCCAGCGGGTGTGCACCACGTTGGACAGCGGGATCATCTGCGGCGTCGTGCTGCCGCTGGCCACCGGGCCGGGCGTGAAGATGTGCTGCAGGGCTTCCGGGCTCATCCGGTAGGGTGCATCGGCCTGCATGATGACGCGCTTGACGCGGCCACCGTAGGTGAAGTCGTTGACGTAGATCGGTGCCAGCATCAGGCCGATCGCGTTGTAGATGTCGCCGACCTGCAGGCCCATCGCCTGCGCCTGCACGCGATCCACGTCGAGGTGCAGCTGCGGCGAGTCTTCCAGCGAGTTCGGGCGTACGCCAGTCAGCAGCGGATTCTGGCCGGCCTTGCCCAGCAGCGTGTTGCGTGCCTGGGTGAGCACATCGCGACCGGCACCGCTGCGGTCCTGCAGATACATGTCGAAGCCGCCGAACTGGCCCAGGCCCTGCACCGTGGGGATGTTCGCCACGAAGATGCGAGCATCGTGCACCTGTTGCATCTCGCCATTGGCACGCTGGATGAACTGCGCGGCGGTCACGTCACGCTTGGCCCAGTCCTTGAGCTTGATGAAGGCCATGCCGGCATTCTCGCCGGAGCCGATGAAGCTGAAGCCGGTAACCTGCAGCACGCCTTCCACCGCGCTGTCCTTGTTGAGGATGTCGCGCATCTGGGCCATCACGGCACTGGTGCGCTGCTTGGTGGCACCCGGCGGCAACTGGACCACCGACAGCGCATAACCCTGGTCCTCTTCCGGCAGGAAGCTGCCGGGCAGACGCGTGTACAGGAAGCCGGCGAGCACCGCGATCAGCACGAAAGCCAGCATCCAGCGCGGTGCATGGCGGATGGCCCCGCCGATGTGGCCGGTATAGGTATGCGTGGTCCAGGTGAAGAACTCGTTGAACTTGCGGTAGACGATGTTCTTCTTCTTGTGGTGCTCCGGCTGCAGGAAGCTGGCACACAGCGCCGGCGTGAACGACAGCGCGAGGAACGCCGAGAAACCCATCGACACCGCGATGGTCAAGGCGAACTGCTTGTAGATCACACCGGTGGCACCGGGCTGCAGCGACGACGGCACGAACACCGCCGCCAGCACCACCGTGATCGCCACCACAGCGCCGGTGATCTGGCCCATCGCCTTGCGCGTGGCATCCTTCGGCGACAGGTGTTCCTCGGTCATGATGCGTTCGACGTTCTCGATCACCACGATCGCGTCATCCACCACGATGCCGATCGCCAGCACCATGCCGAACAGGGTCAGCTGGTTGATGGTGAAGCCGAGCACCAGCATGCCCAGGAACGTGCCGAGCAGGGCGACCGGAATCACCAGGGTCGGAATGATCGTGGCGCGGATGTTCTGCAGGAACAGCAGCATCACCAGGAACACCAGGATGATCGCCTCGACCAGCGTGTGCACCACTTCGTTGATGGATATCCTGACGAAGCTGGTGCTGTCGTACGGGCTGAACCAGCTCACGCCCTGCGGAAAGCTGGGTGCCAGCTCGTCCATCTTGGCGCGCACGGCGGTGGCGACGTCCAGCGCATTCGCGCCGGGCAGCAGCTGGATCGCGAACGCGCCGATCGGCTTGCCGTCCCACTGGGTGTCGAAGCCGTAACCGTTCGGGCCGAACGTGATCCGCGCGACGTCACCGAGGGTGACCGTGGTGCCATCCGCATTGGCGCGCAGGATGATCGCTGCGAATTGCGCAGGGGTGGTGAAACGCCCCTCGGTCGACACGGTGGCGCTGAAGCCTTGCCCGGGCAGTGCCGGATCGGCACCGACCGAGCCGGCGGCGAACTGCACGTTCTGCGCCTTGATCGCAGCGAGCACCTGGCTGGCCGACAGACTGTAACCCTGCAGCTTGTCCGGGTTCAGCCAGATCCGCATCGCATATTCGGCACCGAACTGCTGGGTGCTCCCGACGCCGGGCACGCGCGAGATCTGATCGAGCACCTGCGAGCCGACGATGTCGTTGAGGCGGTCGCGGTCGATGCCCGGGTTGTCCGATTTCAGCGCGACCACCATCAAGAAGCCGGCGTTGGCCTTGGCCACCACCACACCTTGCTGGGTCACGTCTGACGGCAGGCGCGGCGTGGCCAGGGCGACCTTGTTCTGCACCTGCACCTGGGCGATGTCCGGGTTGGTACCGGTTTCGAAGGTCAGCGTGATGCTGGAGCGGCCGTTGGCGCTGGACGACGAATTGAAATACAGCAGGTGATCGATGCCGGTGAGCTGCTGCTCGATCACCTGGGTGACGGTTTTCTCGGTGGTGTCGGCACTGGCGCCGGGGTAGGACGCACTCACCGTCACCGAAGGGGGCGCGATATTGGGGTACGACTCCACGCCCAGGTTGAGGATGGCCAGTACGCCGCCCAGCGAAATCAGGATGGCGACCACCCAGGCGAAGATCGGGCGGTCGATGAAGAAACTCGGCATGGTCTGCGCTCCGTTACTTGCCGCTCGGGGCGTTGCCCGGAGCGGTGGCGGAGGAGGCGCCGCGGGCCGGCGCGGCATGCCACGGACTGGCCTTGGCCGGCGCGCCATCCTTCACGTTCTGGATGCCCGACACCACGACCTGATCGCCACTGGCGAGTCCGTCGGTGATGACCCAGTTGCCGCCAGCCATGTCGGTAGTGACGACATCCTTGCGCTTGACCTTGCCGTCCGCACCGACGGTCATCACGTAGGCGCCCACGGTGTCACGCAACACTGCCTGTTGCGGGATCAGGAACACCTTGTGCTGCTGGCCGAGGTTGGCCTGCAGCGTCACATACATGCCGGGCAACAGGCTGTGCTTCGGGTTCGGGATGGTCGCGCGCAGGTTGACCGAGCCGGTGGCCGGGTTGACCGTGGTATCGGAGAAATTCAGCACGCCCGGCTCGCCGTATGCACCGCCGTCGGGCAGGGTGACCTGCACGGTGGCGTGGTCCGGTTCGGCGAGGGTGACATTGCCGCTGCTCTGCGCGTGGCGCATCTGCTCCATCGAGGCCACGCTCATGGTGAAGTTCACGTACAGCGGGTCGATCTGGTCGATGGTGGTGAGCAAGGTCGCTTCGCCGTTGCCGACCAGTGCGCCCTCGGTGACCTGCTGCTGGCCTGCGCGGCCATCAATCGGTGCAGTCACGTCGGCGTAGCCCAGGTTGATGCGGGCACTCTGCACATTGGCCTGTGCCGCCTGCACCGCGGCAGCCGAGGTGCGTTCGGCAGCCAGCGCGTTATCCAGATCCGACTTGGAGACGTAGCCCTTCGGCGCCAGCTCGCGTACGCGCTGCGCGGTGATCTTGTTGTTGGTATAGGTCGCCTGCGCCTGCGCCTGTGCCGCCATGCTGGCATTCAATGCGGCTTTCAGCGGGGCCGGATCGATCTGGAACAGCAGCTGGCCTTTCTTTACGTCGGTGCCTTCGTCGTAATTGCGCTTGAGCAGCACGCCCGGCACGCGGGCACGCACGTCGGCGCTGCGATACGACGACAACCGGCCGACCAGATCGCGGGTCAGTGGCGAATTTTGCGGCTGCGCCGTGAATACGCCCACTTCGGGCGGCGGCATCTGCGGTGGTCCTTGTTCCTTGCCGCAGGCGGCCAGCACCAGCAGGCTCAGGCACAACAAGGGTGTGCGCAGTGATGAGGACTTCATGAGAGCTCCAGAACTTGCTTGATCGGGGAATGGGGTGGGGCAGGAAGTGCTACGGCAAATCAGGAGACCAGATACCGCATCGCGACCTTGATGTCGTGTGTCATAGGTTGGCCGGAACGCCGAAGGCCAGCAGAACTCAATGTCGGGGTGGCCACGCAAGGCATGCGGTCAGGCATGCCCGGTCATCAGACTATACCGATCAGTTTACATTTTATCGGCGACAGGAATCCAGCCATTTACACGCATGTCGAAGCCGTGGACACACACCAGTCGAAGGGGCTTTTACGATGCTGCGCCGGAGCTATCGCGCGATGCGCGAAATCCGGAATGCGTCGGGGCCATCGCGATGGACGTGACGCTGTTGAAGGCGTCGCGCAGCGTATCGGCATGGCCTCGTCGACAAGCCGTTGCGTGATCCGCGGAAGGCTTCGCGATTCATTCGCTCCATGCGCGCGGGCATGGTGCGGACCGGGTTGTGCGGGTGGATTCGCCTTGCCTCGCAGCGTATCCTTTCAAGGCTTTTTACCTCCATTCTCAAACCTTGTCTCCACTGACCAGTAGATGCCATGAATGCGACCCATGCGGCGAACGATTCCTCCCTTCCATCTGTAGTGCTTGCAGAGTTGAAAAAGGGCGGTCTGTCGCCCCAGCGTCTGAATGAGGCACAGGTCTTCAGCCAGGCGTTCTTCGCGCGTGTCAGCAGCAGCGATGCGACCCTGCATACGACGATGCAATGGGCGGCACTGATCGGCAGCCTGCTGGAGTTCATGCAGCAGCGGCAGCCTGCGCGCGCCACGGTGCGTGTGCTCAGCCCGGCGGACGTGAATGCCGGCCGCAGCCTGCTGCAGATCGTCACCGACGACATGCCGTTTCTGGTCGATACAGTCAGCATGATCGTGTCGAGCCGGCTGCAGATCCACGCGGTGATCCACCCGGTGCTGAAGGTGGTGCGCGATGCGTCCGGTCAGCTGCAGAGTCTCGGCGACGAGGCGGGTGTGCCCGAGTCCGTCATGCATTTCGAGATCGACCGGGTTGCCGACGCCGCCGAACAGGCGCAGCTGAAGGCGCAGGTCGAGGCTGCACTGGAAGATGTGCGACTGGCCGTGGAAGACTGGGGCGCGATCCGCAACAAGGCGCTGGCGATCGCCAACGAGCTGCCGCAGCGTCAGTTGCCGCTCGATGCGGCATCGGTGCAGGAAGCCAGCGAGTTCATGCGCTGGCTTGCCGACGACAACTTCACTTTTCTCGGCTATCGCGAGTACGAAGTCACCGACGCCGATGGCGATCGCGTGCTGCGTGCGGTCGAGTCTTCGGGCCTGGGCATCCTGCGCGGACGCGAGCGCTCGCTGGCGCCGCGCTCGCTGCGCACCCTG
>DAHUXL010000124.1 GCA_027307195.1 Rhodanobacter sp.
TCTCCTGGCAGTCGGCCAGCTTGCCGGGCAGACCGGCGATGTCCAGCGCGCCCTTGCGGCGGGTCATCTCGCGCGCCTTGCGGGCGGCCTCGCGGGCACGCGCGGCGTCGACCACCTTGGAAGCGATCGCCTTCGCCTCGTTCGGATGCTCCAGCAGGAACTCGCCGAGCTTCTCGTAAACGACCTGCTCCACCACCGTCTTGACCTCGGACGAGACCAGCTTGTCCTTGGTCTGCGAGGAGAACTTCGGGTCGGGCACCTTGACCGACAGTACGGCAATCATGCCTTCGCGCATGTCGTCGCCGGACAGCGCGCCTACCTTGGCGTTCTTGGCCAGACCCGATTTTTCGATGTAGCTCTGCAACGAACGCGTCAGCGCGGCGCGGAAGCCGGTGAGATGGGTGCCACCGTCGCGCTGCGGGATGTTGTTGGTGAAGCAGTACATCGACTCCTGGTAGGAATCGGTCCACTGCATTGCCACTTCCACCGTGATGCCGTCCTGTTCCGCGGTCAGGCTGATTACGTTCGGGTGCAGCGCGGTCTTCAGCTGGGCCAGATGCTGCACGAACGAGCGGATGCCGCCCTCATAAGCAAACGTGTCATGCCGACCCTCGCCCCGCTCGTCATAGAGGTCGATGGTGACGCCGGAATTGAGGAAGGCCAGCTCGCGCAGGCGCTTGGCCAGGATGTCGTAATGGAATTCGATATTGCTGGTGAACGTGGCCGGACTCGGCAGGAAGCGCACCAGGGTGCCGCGCTTGCTCGACGGGCCAACCACTTTCAGCGGATACAGCGGCTCACCGAGCGCATATTCCTGCAGATGCTCGTGGCCATCACGATAAATCGTCAGCCACAGATGATCGCTCAACGCGTTCACCACCGACACGCCCACGCCGTGCAGACCGCCAGATACCTTGTACGAGTTCGCATCGAACTTGCCGCCGGCGTGCAGCACCGTCATCACCACCTCGGCGGTGGAGCGGCCTTCGTCCGGATGCATGTCGACCGGGATGCCACGGCCGTTGTCGCTGACGCTGACGGAGCCATCATCTAGGATGGTGACCACCACCTTGTCGCAATAGCCGGCCAGCGCCTCGTCGATCGCGTTGTCAACGACCTCAAACACCATGTGGTGCAAACCAGTGCCGTCATCGGTATCACCGATATACATGCCGGGGCGCTTGCGCACTGCTTCCAGGCCTTTCAGCACCTTGATGTTGCTGGAGTCGTAATGCGATTCGTTGGTGGGTTCGTTCATGCGACTTCCGGTTCCTGGTGGTGCGGCAGACGCGGCCTGCAAGCCGTTGAGCTGCGGTGCAATCCTCGATTATAGCAGGGGCGTCAGGCGGCCCTGTTCCACGTGGAACAGGCGGTGCGGCAAGCCGCGCAAGGGCGCCGGCAAGTCGGTGCCGGTCACCAGCACCTGCGCCCCGCTCTCTGCAAGCTGGGCGATCACCGCGGCCTGGTGCGCCTCGTCCAGTTCGGACGCGAGGTCGTCGAGACAGATGATCGGCCAGTCGCCGTGCTGCTCGGCGTACAGCCGCGCCTGCGCCAGCATGCAGCCCAGCGCGGCGAGCTTTTCCTGACCACGGGACAGGTGTTCGCGCTGCGGCGCGTGCTCGAAGGCCAGTGTCCAGTCCGCGCGGTGTGCGCCGAGGCTGGTATGCCCGCGGGCGAGGTCGCGGCCCCGCTGGGCCTCCAGTTGTCCGCGCAGATCTGCTTCCTCGGACCAACCCCGTCGATAACGCAAATCGGGCTCACCCAGTTCCGGCAGCAAGGCGGCGACGCTGACGTGCAACTGGGGGCGCAGACGGTCCAGATAGCCGCGGCGATGACCATCGATCCAATCTGCAAGGCTGGCCAGCTCGG
>DAHUXL010000125.1 GCA_027307195.1 Rhodanobacter sp.
CAGCACGCCGAGGTCGATGTCGCTGTCGTGGCCGGCCACGTTGACCCAGGTGTGGTGGAAGCGTGCGTGTTTCCACTGCCAGATGTACGAGCTGCCGCCGACCAGATCCAGCGCCAGCGCCATCAGCCGGTTGATCCAGCGTCGCTCCGAATACGCCTGGTGGCCGCCGTCGTGCATGATGTTGAAGCCGATCCCCGCCATTGCCGTGCCCAGCACGAGGGCCAGCGGCATCGCCTGCCACCAGGTGACGGCGAAGAACACCAGCGCGACATAGGTCAGTGCGAACGTGGCGAGGATCACCGCCGTCTTCAGGTACATCTGCGCGCTGTCGCGCTGGCGAGTGCCGCTGCGCTTGAACTCGGCATCCACGCGGCGGCGCAGTTCGCGATGGAACGAGTTGTCGCCGTTGAACTTCAGTCGCTCGGCCAATCGATCAGCATGGGCGTCGGCTGGCAGCGAATCGGCAGAGGAGTCCCCGCGATGTGATGAATCGAGGGACATGACATGGCCTGACGAATGATCAAGGCTGCATCTTACGCGAGTGAGCACAATGGCGTTGTTTTCGTCAGGTCAACGCCTTGAACGTCACCACCAGCACATCGCGATGCGCGGGCTGGGCCGGATCGAGCGGCGTCACCGCCGTGACACCGTGAAACACGCGGGCGTCGTCGACCAGGGCCGCATCCAGTGCATGAGTGAGCGTGAAGCTGCCCAGCAGGCTGCCGTCGTGGGCGTGGATGGTGGTGGTGCCGCTTTCGATATTGGTGCGGTCGATCAGCAGCACCAGCACATAGTCGACGCCATCGCGATGCACGCCTTCCGGCGTCGGTTCGCCGGCCTCGTCGGCGCGCGCCTCGATGCGGAACTGGTGCACCTCGATATGCCAGTGGCGGGTGGCGGGCGCCAGCGCACCGAAACAGTCACGGCAGAAGTCGAGGATGCGGCGCAGGCTGGCGCCATCGGCAATGGTCGGCAGCACGGGTTCGAACCAGCGCTGGATATCGCCTTGCAGATGGTTGTATTGCAGGCTCTGATAATGCGGCTGATGCGGCTGACGCCGCACTTCACCGTCCGCGTCGGCGGCGAACGTGGCATGCCGCCGGCGCCGGTGACGGCCGCTGGCGGCGAGATAGCTGTCCGGCGCCAGATCGTCCCAGCTGGCGGCGAACGCAGGCCAGTCGGCCAGCATCGGCGCCTGCAGCAGGCTGCGCATGATATCGGCGGTGACAAAGGCAAAGCCGTCGCGCTGCAGGCGGGTGTGCAACGCGGTCGAGTCAGGGTGGGAAGTCATGCGAATACGTTAGCAGGAGGCGCATGAAGCGGCGATGGCTGGTGCGCATGGACCTCAACCCGGAGGCATGCACCCGTCGATCCGGCAACGGGAGGCTTTTGTTGCGCAGCAGCGGTGGCTTGAACAGCCTGGCCTGGGTGCGTGCCGGGGTTGCACGCCAAGTCGCAGGTCTATGGGATTTTCAGGTGACACTGCAATGCGCCTGACATGTTCGCGTCATGTCTTTGGCGTTATTACATAAGCGCATATACGTTTAGATGTTTAGACGTCTATTGACAGACTGTGTTGATAAACTGCAATATCCGCTTCACTCATCGAGACCGGCGGAGGGATAGGCCCTTTGATGCCGGGGCAACCA
Source organism: Rhodanobacter sp. (assembly GCA_027307195.1). Taxonomy (GTDB): domain Bacteria; phylum Pseudomonadota; class Gammaproteobacteria; order Xanthomonadales; family Rhodanobacteraceae; genus Rhodanobacter. Next base: position 1,650 of record DAHUXL010000125.1, read on the forward strand.
GCGGGAAGCGTTCCCGTCACGGTGCCAAATCCTGCGGAGGCGCCACGGCGCCACCGAGAGATGGGCGTCATTCCTGCCGCAGTTCACCTCGCGCGCACGTGTGGCACCCGGCTCCGGCGCCCTGCAGGCGATGCGACCGGAGAACCGCATGACCTTTCAGCCGCAGCCACTTGGTGCCAGTCATTACCCTGCACGTTTCCATGCGGAATCGCGTCGCGAGGACCTGACCGCCCAGCGCAGCACGCGGCGGCTGCTCATCAGCCCCAAATACGGCAGCGGCCCGCGTGAGGTCGAGGTTCGCTATCTGTGGTGCGGCGCGCCGGATGCGCCGACACTGATCGTGCAGGGCGGCATCTCGGCCGACCGCGACGTCACCGCACTGGATGGCCATGCCGCGCCGGGCTGGTGGCAGCCGCTGGTCGGCAGCGGTGCGGCGATCGATCTGCAGCGCTGGCGCGTGCTGGCGATCGACTGGCTGACCCCGGGCGAGCTGTGCGCCGGTTCGGTGTCCAGCGAGGATCAGGCCGACGCGCTGGCCGCCTTGCTGCAGGCGCTGGACATTCCCCGCGTGCATGCCTTCATCGGTTCCTCGTACGGCGCGATGGTGGCGCTGGCCTTCGCCGCGCGCCATCCGCGCTGCGTGGATCGGCTGGTGCTGCTGGCCGGTGCGCATCGGCCGCACCCGCTCAGCACGGCGCAGCGCAGCGTGCAGCGCGGCATCGTACGGCTGGGTCAGGCCAGCGGCCAGGTCGACGAGGCGCTGGCGCTGGCGCGGCAGCTGGCGATCACTACCTATCGGGGCAGCGGCGAGTTCGGCCGACGCTTTGCCGGTGGCCCGGAGTGGCGCGACGAGCGTTTCCATTTTCCGGTCGAGGACTATCTGGAGCATCAGGGTCGGCGTTTCGTCGAGCGTTTCGATGCCGACCGCTTCCTCGCACTGTCCGAGTCGATCGACCTGCATGACGTCAAGCCGGAGCAGATCCCCACGCCGGCCACCTTGATCGGGTTCCCGTCCGACCGTCTGGTGCCGCTGGCCGACCTGTGCGAGCTGCAGCGCCGTCTGCATGGCCCGGCCACGCTGGAGGTGATCGAGTCGCCGTACGGTCACGACGCCTTCCTGAAAGAACCCGAGCAACTCGCGCCGTTGCTGCGCGAAGCGCTGGCCTGATTCCCTGTCCCCCAGAACATAACGAGCACCGGAGATCCACCTCATGAGCGAGTCCGCCCCCTGTACCCGCGCCGTGCGCGCCGGCATCGAATCGGACACCCAGCACGGCGCGGTGGTGCCGCCGCTGCACCTGTCGACCAACTACGCGTTCGAGGGACTCGGCGGCAAGCGGCCGTATGACTATTCGCGCAGCGGCAATCCGACCCGCGACCTGCTCGGCAATGCGCTGGCGGAGCTGGAGCAGGGCGCCGGCGCGGCGGTGACATCGAGCGGCATGTCGGCGGTGGCGCTGGCGCTGGAACTGGTGCCGCCCGGGGCCACGGTGCTGGCCGCCCACGACTGCTACGGCGGTACCTGGCGCTTGCTGGATGCATGGGCGAAGAAGGGCCGCTTCAGGGTGGAATTCGCCGACCTCACCGACAGCGTGGCGCTGGCCGCCGGTCTGGCGCAGAAGCCCGCGCTGGTGTGGGTGGAGACGCCATCGAACCCGTTGCTGCGGATCACCGACATCCGCCACGTGGCGCAGGCCGCGCATGCAGTCGGCGCGCTGCTGGTGGTCGACAACACCTTCCTGTCGCCGGCACTGCAGCAGCCGCTGCTGCTGGGTGCCGACGTGGTGGTGCACTCCACCACCAAGTACATCAACGGCCACAGCGACGTGGTCGGCGGCGCCGTGGTGGCACGCGATGCGGCGGTGTTCGATCAGCTGAAGTGGTGGGCCAACTGCAACGGCCTCACCGGCGCGCCGTTCGACAGCTACCTGACCCTGCGCGGTCTGCGCACCTTGAGCGTGCGCCTGCGCCAGCACCAGGAAAACGCGACGCACATCGCCGAGCAGCTGGACGCCCATGCGGCCGTGCGCAAGGTGTATTACCCCGGCCTGGCCAGCCACGCCGGCCACGCGCTGGCCGCGCGCCAGCAGCAAGGCTTCGGCGCCATGCTCAGCTTCGAGCTGGAAGGCGATGTGACCCAGATCGAGGCCTTCGTCGATGGCCTGCAGTACTTCTCGCTGGCCGAGTCGCTCGGTGGCGTGGAGAGCCTGATCGCACATCCGGCCTCGATGACGCATGCGTCGATGGCGCCCGAGGCACGCCGCACCGCCGGCATCGCCGATAGCCTGCTGCGCCTGTCGGTGGGCATCGAGGATGGCGACGACCTGTTGCGCGACCTCGATGCGGCGCTGTTGCGCGCGATCAACGTGGAAAAATCCAAACGCCGGGTGATCGCATGAGCGCGGTATTGGCCGAACGCACCGTTGCACCGAATGTGCGGCCCAATACCTCGATTGCCATCGTGCTGCTCGGCACCGGCGTGGTCGGTGGCGCGCTGCTGAAGCTGCTCAACACGCCGGCCGCTGCATCGGTGCGGCTGGTCGGCGCCGCCAATTCGCGCCGGCAGCAGACCGATCCCACCAGTCTCGCCAGCCGCAGCCTGCGCGAGCAACTGAATCACCAGGGCGACACCCGCGACAACGCCGGCCTGCTCGCTGCGCTCGATGCCAGCGGCGCGGCGGTCCGGGTGATCGTCGATGCCACCGCCAGCGCACCGCTGGCGTCGCGCCACGCCGAGTGGCTGGCGCGCGGCTATCACGTGGTCACCGCGAACAAGGCATTGGCTGGCGGCGAACTGACCGGCTGGCGCGCGCTGCAGGCGGCGGTCGCGCATGGCGGCCGCTACGGCGATTCGGCCACCGTCGGCGCCGGCCTGCCGGTGCTGTCCACGTTGCGCCGCCTGCGCAGCTGCGGCGATGCGTTGCTCACGCTGGAAGGTGTATTCAGTGGCTCGTTGTCGTGGTTGTTCAACCAGTACGACGGCAGCCGCCCGTTCTCCGAATTGCTGCGCGAGGCGCGCCAGCTCGGTTACACCGAGCCGGATCCGCGCTCCGACCTGTCCGGTGAGGACGTCGCCCGCAAGCTGCTGATCATCGCGCGCAACGCCGGCTTCTCGCTCGGCACCGACGAGGTAGATGTGCAGGGTCTGGTGCCCGAGCCGCTGCGTGCGCTGGATACGGAGTCGTTCCTCGCGCGGCTGGAGGAACTGGACGCGCCGCTGGCGAAACTGCATGCCGAGGCGAAATCGCGTGGTTGCGTGCTGCGCTTCCTCGCCCGGCTCAACCAGCGCGGTCGCGCCCGCGTCGGCCTAGTCGAAGTGCCACTCAGCCATCCCGCTGCGCGCCTGTACGGCACCGACAACCAGTTCGCGCTCACCACCACTCGTTACAACACCCAACCGCTGGTGATCCAGGGGCCGGGTGCGGGACCGGAAGTGACCGCGCAGGCCTTGCTGGGAGATGTACTGGCACTGGCGTGATGCGTTGCGGATCGCTTTGATCCGCGAACCGTAAAGCGTGCGACCGATCGTTCCGTCGGCACGCGATCAAACATTCCCCGTCACATCGTGACGACGTGGGGCGAGCCACCGTGACCCCACGCGGGTGATCCACTCACCCATCGTCACTGTACGGAGGAAATCCCATGTCCGAGATCAACAAGGCGCCCGAGCTGCGCGACGCTGGCAAACAGCGCGGCGGCATTGGCTACGTGCTGCTGTGGTTCCTGGGTGTGCCGATCCCGCTGCTGATCCTTTTCGCGCTGCTGCGCGGTTGTGCATGACCCGACGCTTGTGGGCATCACCCATCGCATCCGCATTACGAGAGGAATCACGTCATGGCACCCATGAATGAAAGTGTTGAAACTGTTGTTGTCGCCTCATCAGCAACGATCCATCCGAGCATGAGCTGGAGCGCCATCTTCGCGGGCTGGCTGGTCGCCACCGCCATCGCCGGCCTGTTGTACGTCGCCGGCCTGGCGCTGGGCTTTGCGGCCTTCAATCCGCATGACATGGCGGGCGCGGCCAAGGGCATCGGCGTCGGCACTGCGATCTGGCTGATCGTGACGTGGGCTGCCGGTCTGTTCGTCGGCGGCATGTTCGCCAGCTGGTTCGACGGCAAGGCCGACGAAACCATGGGTGCCATGCACGGCATCGCCGTATGGGGTCTTTCGATCACCGCGACCGCGTTGTGGCTGTCGCTCGGACTGGGCCACGCACTGCAGCATCGTGCACCGATGGATCGTGGCGGCCACATGGCGATGGGCGCTGCGGCTGCCAGCGACAACGATGCGCTGCTGATCCTGCAGGCAAACGTGCGCCGGCTGATCGGGCACTCGCAGAATGACGCAAGGCCGGACATGCACGGCGGCGGCGATGATGCCGTGGTCGCATCGATTCTCGGCAACCGCACGGATACGGCGCGGGCATTGTTGATGGCTTACGGTGTTTCTTCGGAGGCGATCGACCAGACGCTGCCGCGCTTGGCTCCCGAGGCCGATGCGGCAAACACGAGAATCAAGGCGGATGCCGATCGCGCTGCGCATTACACCTCGATGGCGCTTTGGGTCGCCTTCCTGGCCGGCCTGCTGGCGCTGCTGGCGGCGGCGATCGGTGGCTGGATGGGCGCAGGCAATGTTCACCGCGTCTATCACCTGCGCCGTTATGAGGGTCGTCCCTACCGTAGCCCTTGATGGTGAATACCCGGAGCTGCTGCTACAGCGCAGCAGCTCTTTATCCGGGTCTCCTCAGCTGATGAAAACGCGTGGCTCTTCACCGCGCGTTTTTCATGTCCGGACAGCCGGGACATGACGGCGAGGCCCGGTCACCACGATGTGGCGGCTCCCATCTCGTTCACTCGCTGTCGCTGAATCCCATCGACGCATGCGTGCCGTCGCAGAACGGCTTGTTCTGCGATTCGCCGCAGCGGCACAGGGTCACGCGATTCCGCACTTCGTACTCGAAGCCGTCGACGCCGATCAGCTGCACGCCACCGCGCAACCAGATCGGCCCGGAGCAGTGCTGGGCGGGATCCTCGATCAGGGCGATCGAGGGCTCGAATGCGGGCTCGATCGCTTTGCCGGTTTCATTGTCCCAGGCCACCAGCCGACCCGACGGACAGTCGCAGGTCTGGCTGACGAAATGCTTGCTGGCGACGGGGTTGTCCGTTTCGTTGACGAGGTTCCACACCTTGCCGCGCGGATCGCAGAAGCGTGCGAATGCGCACAGGCCTTCGACGTCGGTCAACGACATCGTCGGACCGCGAATGATCTGAGCCTGTTCGAGATACGGTTCGCGACTTGCGGTTTCGCTGCCGTCGAATCCGACCTTCGCATGCGTGCCATCGCAGAACGGCTTGTTCGTGCTGTGGCCGCAGCGGCACAGCGCGTATTCCTCCTGCGCGGGATACGGTTGCCCCTTCTGCCACTTTACCGATTCATCGGCTTCGTTCGTACCGATGGTCTCCTTGTGCAGCGGGAGTCCGCCGGAGACGAGATATGGCCCGTTCTTCGAAATCTTGACTCTCGCACCCACCGGCTTCTGCGGATTCATATGACATCCCTCGGTTGATCAACGTGAAGGTCACGATCCAGGAATTCACTGTACATCTTGTGTCGTTGTGGGGCAGCCCTAGGGTGGCATTCGAAATGAAAAAGCGCGCGGTGATCAGCCGCGCGCTTTTGGTTTGACTGGAGGAGCGAAGCTCAGTGTCCGGTGATGCGTTCCGCGGTCGCTTCATCCGGCGGCACCAGCGGTGCGTTCGGATCAGCCTGTGCCTCCAGTTGCGCGGCCTCCACCGACGGCGTGCGCCAGCCCGACTTCACGCCCCACAGGTAGAACACCAGGCCGATCACCGCGACCACGGCCAGATCGACGCCGTAAGACAGGTAGCCCTGGCCGCCGAAGGTCGTGCTGCCGGCCCACGAGACGAACGCCAGCGCCGGCAGATAGAACACCAGCCACCACGCGCCCTTCATCTGTCGCGCGAAGTCGTGCCAGCCGGCCTTGGCCTGGTAATACAGATATACCGGCAGCGCGACGACCATCAGCAGGATGATCTCGCCGGTCAGCGGCCATCTGGCCCAGTACAGCAGCTCGGTGGACATGATGAAGGCGATGCCGGCGAGCACCGGCAGACCCATCAGGCGGAACGGGCGATGCAGCTCCGGTGCCGTGCGGCGCAGCGTCATCACGCTAACCGGGCCGGTCAGGTAGGAAATGATCGTGGCGACCGAGATCACCGCCGCCAGCGTGCCCCAGCCGCGAAAGAAGAACAGGAACAGGAACGATACCACCAGGTTCAGCCACATCGCCGGGCGCGGCACGCCCCACTTCGTGTGCACGCTGCCGAAGATCCGCGGCAAGGTGCCGTTGCGCTCCATGCCGTAGATCATCCGCGCGGTGGTGGCGGTATAGGTCATGCCGGTGCCGCTTGGGCTCACGAACGCGTCGGCGTAAAGCAGGATCGCCAGCCAGTTGAGATTGACAAGGACGGCCAGTTGCGCAAAGGGCGAGCTGAAATCGATGCCGTGCCAGCCGGCCTGCGCCAGCATTTCGCGCGGCACCGCGCCGATATAGGCGACCTGCAGGATCACGTAGACCACGGTGGCCAGCAGAATCGAGCCGATGATCGCGAAGGGAATGCTCTTGCCCGGGTTGCGCGCTTCGCCGGCCAGATTCACTGGGCTCTGGAAACCGTTGAAGCTGAACACGATGCCGGCAGTGGCGACCGCGGTGAGGATCGCCGCGAAATCGTTCACGTGCGAGCCGCCATGGATGCCGACCGAGAAGTTCTCGCTGTGGAAGCCGCTGGCGATCAGGGCGATGCCGGTGGCGGCCGGCACCACCAGTTTGAACACGGTGATCGCGGTGTTGGAGCGCGCGAACAGCTTCACGCTCCAGAAGTTCAGCAGGAAATAGATGATCACTAGCACGGCGGCAATCGCCAGCCCAGCTGGCGTCAGTTCGCCGTGGCTGCCTGGCACGTGGACGTAGAGGTCCTGCGCCCACTGCCACTTCCAGCCTGCCATGTACTGCACCGAAGCCTCGGCCTCGACGGGGATCACCGAGACGATCGCGATCCAGTTCGCCCACGCCGCGATGAAGCCGACCAGCGAGCCATGCGAATAGTGGCCGTAGCGCACCATGCCACCGGATTCGGGAAACATCGCGCCCAGCTCGGCGTAGGTCAGCGCGATCGCCATGATGATCGCCGCGCCCAGCACCCAGGCCCAGATTGCACCGGGGCCTGCCAGTTTGGCGGCATTCCACGCACCGAACAGCCAGCCGGAGCCGATGATCGAGCCCAGGCCGGTAAGCATCAGGGCGAATGGGCCGACGTCGCGGCGAAGAGGGCTGGATTGGGACATGGGAGCTCCTGGGCGGGCGTCGGATGCGCCAAAAGAGGCTGATAGTTGCAGAGTTGCCCGCGTCGTGTCACCCCGCAATAGTCATGCGGGTCGTGCTGACGCTTCTGACTTTCTCCCCACCTGCTCGCAGGGGGAGGTTGGGTGGGGGGTGAGGCTTTTCGCTTTGTTGTTCAAGATCGAGCTCAAAAGCGAACCCCTCACCTAAAGGACTCCCTTCGGTCGCCCAGACTCCCCTGCCAGCAGGGGAAGGAGCACCTCGCTACAGTGCCAGGCCGCCCTGTGACTGCGCCGTTGGTGACGCGCGGGCGCGCGAGAACGCCAGCAGCTCGCCCAGCCGCGCACCTTTCTCGCGCCAATCGTGAAACAGTGATTCGCCAATCAGCGCGTAATGCCAGTGGCGCTCGCCACGCTGTTCTGGCTCAAGCGCATTGATCCGCTCGCACCAGGTGGTGGCGGCCTTCAACTTGCGCTGTACGTTCGGGTGGCTGACCTGCTCCTGCGCCTTGGTCTCGACCAGATAGATGCCGTCAGCCGTGCGCACCAGAAAATCCGGGATGTACAGCGCCGGCAGACCATCGTCCTTGACAAAGCGCAGTCGCGCGAGGTCGTGGCGGTTCTCGCTGATCTTGCAGAAGGCTTCCACGCCGGCATCGGACTGCGCCCATTCGATGAAGGCGTGCTCCAGGTCGCCTCTGCAGATGACCGAACCCATCGCGTTGCGCGCGATACAGAGGATCTGCGACAGGCCGCTGATCGGATCGCAGGTGAGGCCGAGGTTGTGTCCATGCCGATCTCGGCTGCGTTCTCGACCCGATGCCCACGCTCTCAATCGTGGTCCGGACGCGAGCGGGCGCTGGCTGCCCTTTCGATCGCCGCACGATCACCGGGCGAGCGAAACCACGCACTCGATCCCTGTCCTGGCCATCTTCGCGTAGGGGCAGATGCGCTCGGTATTGCGCACCAGCTCCTCGGCGGTCGCTCGGTCGACACCCGGCAGGCGGATGTGGATGTTCGCGGTGAGCGTGAACAGGCCATCGACCGGGTCGCGGCCGAAGGTAACCGAGGCGACGACCTCGGCGTCCGGGATCGTCACGTCCGCGCGCGTCGCAAGCAGGCTCAACGCGCCGTGGAAGCAGGCGGCGTAGCCGGCGGCGAACAGCTGCTCCGGATTGGTGCCGCCACCCGGACCGCCCAGCTGCTCGGGCATCCGCAGCTGCAGGTCGAGGATTCCATCGTCGGAACGGGCCACGCCGGAGGCGCGGCCGTGCCGCGATTCGCCGCCGCTGACGCGCACGGTCGCCGTGTAGAGCGGGAGGAAATCCGTCCCGAGATGCTTGTCGAGCAGGGAGACGGGCGGTGGTTTCAGTTCGGTCATGGTCGGGTTCGGCGCGCTTCGATCGTGGATGACCGGTCGACCTCAGGCGAGGACGCCCTCTTCGGCAAGGATGGCCGCCTGCACGCCCGGATCGGCCTCCATGCGGCGGGCGAAGCGCATCAGGTGACTCAGCCCGTGCAGGCTGATGTCGTGGCTGACGGCCCAGCGCAGGATCACCAGCAGATAAGGGTCGGCGACCGAGCGCGTCCCGGTCAGCCAGTCGCGGCCGGCAAGCTGCGCGTCGAGCCGTTCGAGCAGCGTGCGTATGTGCAAACTGGCGTTGCGGGCGAGCTCGCCGGCCATGGCTTCTTCTCGAAGAAAAAGCGATGCATTGAAGATCGGCAGGAACGCCTTGTGCACGTCGGAGTTGAGAAACCCCAGCCAGCGCATCACTTCGGCGCGGCCGCGCGGTGTGCCGTCGCCGAGCAGCCCCGCTTCGGGATGGAGATCGGCAAGGTAGCCGAGGATCGCGACGTTCTCGGCAAGCGTGAAGTCACCGTGTTCCAGCAGCGGCACGGTGCCCCCGGCATGGCGGGCTCGATACTCCGGTGAGTGGACGCTGTCGTGGCTCATCCTCACCGTTTCGTACGGCGCACCGATCCATTCGAGCACGATGTGCCCGGCGAGTGGACAGGCACCGGGCAGGTAGTAGAGCTTCACGCTGCCGTTCCGCGGCTGGCGAACATCGAGTGGGCGAACCATGTCTGGAAGTCCTGTGCGCCCAGCCGCGCGCCGTCGCCCGGCAGCAGCGTGTCCGGCTCCAGCACGGCGCCGAAGTAGGGCGCTTTCGGATCCGCGACGACCTTGCGCGAATCGCCGATGGCGGCGAGAAAGCGCTGCACCCATGCCGCCAACGGCGCCTTTTCGGGGCCGCCGATTTCCACCATGCCGTTGACCGGGGCGCCGAGCGCGTAGTCGGTGACCGCATCGGCGACATCGTCCGAGGCGATCGGCTGCATCAGCCCGCTCGAAAGGTGGATCTCCTGCCCGCTGGAGCCGTCGCCGGCAATGCCGTTGAGGAACTCGAAGAACTGGGTGGAATGGACGATGGTGTACGGGATGCCGGCGGCGCGGATCAGGTCCTCCTGGGCCATCTTGGCGCGGATGTACCCGCTGGTCGCAAACGCGGGACGACCGGTGCCCACCACCGACAGCGCCACATGATGCTTCACGCCGGCTTTCTTCTCCGCGGCGGCGAGGTTGCGTCCCGATGTCTGGAAGAAATCCATGACGGCCTTGTCCTCGAACGAAGGGGAGTTGGCCAGGTCCACCACCACGTCGGTCCCCGTCATGGCCGCGTCCAGGCCTTCGCCGGTGAGGGTGTTGACGCCCGAGGACGGTGCGGCGGGCACCGCTTCGTGGCCGCGCTTGCGCAGGCGCTCGACGACTTTGCTGCCGATGAGTCCGGTACCGCCGATCACAAGAATCTTCATGGGAGACCTCCGCTTTGCGTTGGCGCCTGTGGCGCGTAATGAGTTCATGCTAGGCGTGGCCAACGGCAGCCGGTAGGACCGCCGGCGGACTCGCGGTGTTGCCTGCGATACACCAATCGTCGCGCCGCGGGCGAAGCGGCCGGATCGGGTCAGGCAGTACCCGTCGCAAATGCTTGCCGCGCCTGGTGCGGGATCGCCGACGACATCGGGGTCAGCCCGATCGAGCACCCCAGGTCCAGGGCGCGCACGGTGGCGGTCATGTAGTCGATGAACACCCGGATCCGCCCCGGCAGTTGCTGCCGGCTCGGATAACAGAGGTAGTGCCCGCGATCGTCGGGCGCGTATTGCGCCAGGCAAGCAACCAGCCGGCCGGCACGCAGGTGCTCGCTGACCTGGTAGCCCGCCATCTGTGCGATGCCCTGGCCGTCGAGCACGGCCTGCAGCACCAGTTCGTCGTCGTTGAACGTGCAACTGGACGAGGGCAGGAATTTCTGGATCCGGCCGTCGACCTTGAACTCCCATTCGAAGATCCTGCCTGACGCCGTGCGGAAATTGATGCAGCTGTGCCCGGCCAGTTCTTCCACCTGCCGCGGCAGCCCATGGTCGCGCCGGTAGGCGGGTGACGCGCAGACCAGCATCGGCATCGGAATCAGCTGCTTGGCAATCACCTGACTGTCGTCCAGGCGCCCGTCGCGAAAGGCTACATCGACCCGATCCGCGCTGAAGTCGGTGATGCGGTCGTCGAGCAGCAGGTCGACGGCGATCTCCGGATAGCGGGCGCGAAAGCCGTTGAGCAGCGGCGCCACGATGCGGCGCCCGAACCCCGTCGTGGCGCTGATCCGCAGCTGCCCGCGTGGCGGCCCTTCGCGCAGATCGCGCATGTCCTCCAGCGCCTGCACGATCCGCTCCACGCCCGGACGGCAGTTGCGGTAGAACAATTCGCCCTCGCGGGTCAGTGTGGTGAGCCGGGTGGTGCGCAGGAACAGCCGCGTGCCCAACTGGGCCTCGAGCTTCTGCACGCTGCGGCTGACCGCCGAGCGGCCGATGCCGAGGCGGTCGCCCGCGCGGGCGAAATTGCCTTCGGTCGCCACGGCGATGAAGGCGAGCACGCCGGCGTAGCTCGCCGAGAAGCTCGACGCGAGGGCGTCGCTGTTCGTGCAGTGGGGGTGATCTTGCGAATCAAAGGTCATGGTTCGGGTCCGGCAGGCTCGGGGCTTCGCGCCGGCTACTGCGAAGCGCATCCAACGCCGGCATCGGCCGGCTCATACCTGACAGACGTTTCGGCGTCGGCGCCTGTGACACCGTCGACGGATTGGTTCCTGACGGGCAACACCGCGAGCCCGCCGACGGGCCTACCGCACGCATCGTCCGGAACCTAGGCTGGGCACCGCCACGCCATCGAGCGCGAGCGGGTACCTCAGCCGATCTGAGGAATGTCCACATGCCCAGCGAGGATTCCCATGACCCAGCGTATCGACTATCAGCAGCAAGCCCCCGAGCTCTTCAAGAAACTCGTCGCCATCAGCATGCAGGCAGCCCAGGGCGGCGTCGAGGCGACCATCAGCCACCTCGTCGAGATCCGTGCCTCGCAGATCAACGGCTGCGCCTTCTGCGTGGACATGCATATCAAGCAGGCGATGATTCACGGCGAGCGTCCGCTGCGCATCCATCACCTGCCGGTCTGGCGCGAGTCCCCGCTGTTCTCCGAGCGCGAGCGTGCGGCGCTGGCCTGGACCGAGGTGCTGACCCAGCTGCCTGCCCACGGCGTCCCTGACGACATCTACGCGCTCGTCCGCGAACAGTTTTCCGAGAAGGATCTCACCGATCTCACCTACGCGGTGATGGCGATCAACGCCTGGAACCGCATCAATGTCGCCTTCACCAGCGTCCCCGGCAGCGCCGACAAGGCGTATGGGCTCGACAAGGCCGGTCTGGCCTGAATCCCGACCGGTTCGGCGACGCCGCGCCGGCCGCATCTTCAACACCCCTGCCTGAGGGCGCAGGCCATTCATGAGGAGACCTCCATGCACACCTTCAAGACCTTCGCACTGCTGCTCCTGCTCGTTTCCGGCATGGCCGCGGCCCAGCCGGCGGAGCAGGCCTCCCCCACCTCGACAGCGCCGATGGCCAAGGTCTCGGACCTGATGACCAAGGCCCTCAAGGATTATCCCGGCAAGGAAGGCAAGATGATCCTGGTCACCTATCCGCCCGGCGCGGTCGACCCGGTCCATCGCCACCACGCCCATGCCTTCGTCTATGTGCTCGAAGGCTCGATCGTGATGGGCCTGAATGGCGACAAGCCAGTGACGCTGGGACCCGGGCAGACCTTCTACGAAGGGCCGGACGACATCCATACGGTCGGCCGCAACGCCAGCAAGACCAAGCCGGCCAAATTCCTGGTGCTGCTGCTGAAGGACCAGAACAAGCCGGTACTGATCCCGGAGCACTGAGCTTTTCGCCGGATCGCTTCGGCCCGCCGCCAGGCCCATGGCGGACGCCTGTTCGTCGAGGCGGCGGGGCGCAGGCTGTCATGCATGGCCGGCGGCCGAAGTCACCATCGGGGGCCGATCGGCGTAGGCTGTCACGACCACGCCGGCACGAACGTCTTCCCCCATGGACGCAGCCACCGCCACTTTCCACGATCTGCGTCCGAGGCTGCAGGGCATCGCCTACCGCATGCTCGGCTCCCTATCGGAGTCCGAGGACATCGTGCAGGACGTCTGGCTGCGCTGGCACGCCGCCGACAAGGACAGTGTCAACAACGCCGAAGCGTGGCTGGTGGCGACCACCACCCGGATCTCGATCGACCGCTTGCGCTCCGCCAAGGTGCGGCGCGAGCAGTACGTGGGCATCTGGCTGCCGGAGCCGGTGCTCACCGAGTGGCCCGCCACGCCCGAGGACATCGAGGAGCTCTCCAACGAGGTCTCTGTCGCCCTCCTTACCGTGCTCGAACGCCTGACTCCCGAGGCCCGTGCCGCCTTCCTGCTGCGTGAAGTATTCGACATGGACTATGGCGAGGTGGCCGAGGCGCTCGGCAAGAGCGAGGCCGCCTGTCGCCAGATCGTGCGCCGGGCCAAGGCGCAGCTGCGCAAGGAGCGGCCGCAGCGCGCGGTACCCAGCGCGGTTCACCGGAAGCTGGTGCGACGCTTCGCCGATGTCCTGGCGCAAGGCGACTTCGCCGGCATGAAGTCGATGCTGGCCGACACCGCAGTGCTGATGGGCGACGGTGGCGGTTATGTCACCAGCTTCCCCAGGCCGATGGTCGGCGGGCCGCGCATCGCCCAGCTCTTGTTTGCCGCCACCCTGCGCTACAAGGATGCGTTGCGCATCGAGCTGGCGATGATCAACGGCCAGTACGCCGTGCTGCGCTACATCGGCGGCGAGCTGGAGTCCGCCCAGTCTTACGAAAGCGACGGCGAACGTATCACCCGCGTCCATGTGCAGCGCAACCCCGAAAAACTGGCCCGACTGGTGGCCGCGCTCGCGCAACGGCCCGCCCGCGGGCAGCTTTCAGCATCGGCGCCGCACGAAAGCTTGTGACCGGGATCAGCGAAGGAGGAGTGGCGTGATTCCTGTCAGCACTCGATGACGTTGACCGCCAATCCGCCTCGCGATGTTTCCTTGTACTTGTCCTTCATGTCGCGGCCGGTGTCGCGCATGGTCTTGATGACCTTGTCGAGGCTGACGCGGTGCTTGCCGTCGCTCTTCAGCGCCATGCGGCTGGCGTTGATCGCCTTGACCGAGCCCATCGCGTTGCGTTCGATGCAGGGGATCTGCACCAGCCCGCCGATCGGGTCGCAGGTGAGGCCGAGGTTGTGTTCCATGCCGATTTCCGCGGCGTTCTCGACCTGCATCACGTTGCCGCCAAGCGCGGCGGTGAGACCGCCGGCAGCCATCGAGCAGGCCACGCCGACTTCGCCCTGGCAGCCGACTTCGGCACCGGAGATCGAGGCGTTCTCCTTGTAGAGGATGCCGATCGCGGCGGCGGTGAGCAGGTACTCGACGATGCCGTCGTCGTTCGCCTTCGGGCAGAAGCGCAAGTAGTAGTGGCCCACCGCAGGCACGATGCCGGCCGCGCCATTGGTCGGTGCAGTGACGACGCGGCCACCGGCGGCGTTCTCCTCGTTCACCGCCAGCGCATAGAGGTTCACCCAGTCGAGGATGGTCAGCGGGTCGCGCAGCGCGGCTTCCGGCGCGTTGCGCAATTCCTCGGCCATCGCGGGTGCCCGACGATGCACCTTCAGGCCGCCGGGCAACACGCCGGGTGAGCGCAGACCACGGTTGACGCAGTCCTGCATCGCCTTCCAGATCGTCAGCAGGCCGGCGCGGGTTTCCGCTTCGGGGCGCCACACGGTTTCGTTCGCCAGCATCAGTTGCGCGATGGTCAGGCCGTGCTGCTTGCACAGCGCCAGCATCTCGTCGCCGCTGGAAAACGGGTAGGGCTGCTCGGTGGTGTCGGCGACGATGCGGTCTTCCGCCGCCTCGTCGGTGTTGACCACGAAGCCGCCGCCGACCGAGTAGTAATCGCGCGTGGCCAGTTCGTTGCCGTCGGCATCGTACGCACTGAAGCGCATGCCGTTGGTGTGGAACGGCAGTTTCTGGCGCTTGTTGAAAACCAGATCGGCCTTTTCGTCGAACGCGATCTCGTGCTTGCCCAGCACGCGCAGGCGTTGCGTCTTGCGGATGCGTTCGAGCGTGGCGGGAATCTGGTCCGGATCGACGGTGTCCGGGTGCTGGCCTTCCAGGCCCAGCAGCACGGCCTTGTCGGTGCCGTGGCCGCGACCGGTCATTGCCAGCGAGCCGTACAATTCCGCGCGCACGCGAGTCACCCGGTCGAGCACGCCTTTTTCTTCCAGCCAGCGCTCGGCGAAACGTGCCGCTGCGCGCATCGGCCCCACCGTATGCGAGGAGGATGGGCCAATGCCGATCTTGAACAGGTCGAATACGCTGACGGCCATGGCTGCGCTGCTTGGAAGGAGAGTTGACCGGTTATTCTACGCGGCGTCACCAGCCATTCGCAGCCGCATGTCCCACCTGATCCTCTACCAGCGCGATTACTGCCACCTGTGCGACCTCGCCCTGGCGGTGATGGCTGAGGCGCACGCGCCGGATTTCGACAGCCAGTGGGTGGACGATTCGGCCGAACTGGAACAGCGCTACGGCACCCGTGTACCAGTGCTGCGCGACGAAGGCGATGGGCGCGAGCTGGATTGGCCGTTCGATGCCGCGACGGTGCGCGCATTCCTGTCGAAGTGAACTCCCTCTCCTGCCTTGCAGGGGAGGGTTGGGCGACCGAAGGGGAGTCCTTTAGGTGAGGGGTTGGCTCTTGATCTTGATTTGGAGTCAAAAGCCTTACCCCCTCCCAGCCTCCCCCTGCAAGCAGAGGGAGGCACATGAAGCTAAGCGTGCCGTGACTTCAACCGCTTGAGGATTTCCTCGCGCGCCTCGCGCAAGATCGAATCGCGGTCGAGGCCGGCGACGATCTCCGCGACGGCGCGCTTCGCGCCGGCTTCACCCCAGGACTTGCCGGCGACCAGATAGCGTTCGGCGGCACGGCCGATCAGCACGGTGGCATACCAGCCCAGCGCGCCCTGCGCGGCGGCGGTGACCACCACCGACAGGCCGGCACTCATGCCTTTCAATGCGGAGGCGACCAGTTGCATGCCCCAGATGGCGCCCATCAAGGCGGCGAGCTGTGCGGAGATCACCGCCACCAGCCGGCCGGATTCGGCGCGGGTCAGCGGCAGGCCATAGACCCGCGACAGCTGCACCACCATCGCCGCGTCCAGTCCGGCGGCGGCGAGCAGGTCGGCGACGGGAATCGGGTTCAGCGCGACCGCCACGCCCTTGGCGATGCAGTAGTTGTGGATCAGCTTCGCCGCGACCGCCTGCCGTGTCTGCGCGATGCGCGCGCTGACCTGGTCGGTGAGCCGGCCGGCGTACAGGCCGGCGTTGATCGCCGACAGTGTCTTGCCCTCGCGCGCGGCAATCGCCAGCAACCGCTCGCGCAGCGCGGCGACATCCGGCGGACGCGCCTGCTCGCGTGACTGTTCGTGCCCGCGTGCATCGACTTCGACCACGCGCAGCGCGGCCGGATGTGCGGCCACCGCGAGCACGTCTTCAGTGCGTACCAGCCCGGCCACACGCAAACGCAGATGCGCCAGAAGATCGGCCAGTTCGTCGGCGCCGTAACGGTCGGCCTTGTTCAACGCCAGCAGCAACGGGCGCTGGGTGGCGGCGAGGGTTTTCAGCGCATCGAGTTCCTCGCGGGTGAGGTCGCCGTCGCCGACGAAGATCACCAGGTCACTGACTTCGGCCACCTCGAACGCGAGCTGTTCGCGTGCCTCGCCATCCAGTTCATTGATGCCGGGTGTGTCGATCAGCACCAGGCCGTCGTGTTGTGCTTCATCAAGCATCGCGTGTTCGGCATCGATGGTGGTGCCGTGCAGGACGCCGACGCTGAATGCCTCGCGGCCGAGCAGCGCATTGCCCAGCGCCGACTTGCCGGTGGAGACGCGACCGAACACGGCGACGTGCAGCTCGCCGCGTTCGAGCTTGTGCAGCATGTTCTCGATGCGGCCGAAATCGGTGGCCAGTTCGCTGCGTACCGAAGCCGGGATGGTCGGGTCATCGAGCAGGCTGCGCAGGCTGTCGGCCACGGGGGATGAGCTGACGGCCGCGGTGCGCGGTGCGGGCGTCGAGGGCGTGCCGATCGCCGGCGCGATCCAGCCGCGCAGGCGCCGCCACAAACTGTCAGTCGGCATTGCGGCGGATGATTATTTCGGCTCGAGCTGCAGGTGCGCGGTGATCTGCACGGTGGCGCCGATCACCGAGGTGTCGGCGTAGTCACCGCTGCCCACGCCAAAGTCGAGCCGCTGCACGTGTCCTGCCACGTCCAGGGTGGAACTGCTGGGGCTCTGCGTGCGGAACAACACGCTCAGACTCACTGGCTTGGTCACGCCGCGCAGGGTGAGCTGGCCGTCCGCGATCACCGTGTTGCCGTCCTGGTGGAAACCGGTGGTGACGAAATGCGCGGTGGGGAACTTCGCCACGTTGAAGAAGCTCTCGCCGGGCAGTGCGCTTTCCTGATCAGCGTCGCCGGTCTTGGCGCTGGCCAGGGTCACGGTCACGTCGAACTTCGCGTGAGCCAGGTCGGCAGGGTCATAGCTTATGGCGGCCGTCCAGTTGTTGAAGCTGCCGGAGAACGCGGCGCCCTGGTAGGTGCCCTGGAAGCCCAGACGGCTCAGTGCAGGACGTACGTTGTAGTCGGTGGCCGCGGCGGCGCATGGCAGCGCGAGGGCAAGCAGCAGGATGGCAAGGCGTTTCATGGTCGTTCTCCTTCGGAAGTCGAACCGTCGCGCAAGCGCACGAACGGCAGCATCCGGCGCAGCACGTTGTCATTGTCCGCCAAATGATGCTTGAGCGCCGCACCGACGTGCGCCACCAGCACTAACAGCAGGAACCAGAAAAGGTATTCGTGCACGGCATGGGTGAAACCGCGCAGATCGTCGTTTTTCGCGACCAGGGCCGGCAGGTTGAACAGCTTGAACCATTGCAGCGGCTTGCCGGTGACCGAGTTGAACCACCAGCCGCTGAGCGGCAGCGCCACGATCAATACATACAGCACACCATGCACGACCCGCGCCGCCCACTGCTGCCAGCGCGGTGCCGGCTCCTCGCGCGGATGACCGTCACCCCAGCGCCACAGTACGCGCAGCAGCACCAGCGCGAGCACGGTCAGTCCGATCGACTTGTGCAGGGCCAGCCAGTTGATCTTCTGCATCGGCGAATGCGCCAGGTCCATCAGCAGGCCGAAGGTGCCGTTGCCCAGGATGGCCAGCGCGATGATCCAGTGGAAGAACTTGGCGACCGTGCCCCATTGGCGATCGTTGCTGCGCAGACTCATGGTTGCTCCTTCGGGGTGGTGATGGCGCGCTCGTCGCGGATTGCTTCGATCTCAAGCCAGACGCTGACCTGCTGGCCGATCGAACCGGCGTTGGCGGTGATGCCGAAGGCCTCGCGATCCAGCATGGCGGTGGCCGAGAAGCCAGCGATGGTGTGCAGTCCGTAGATGGTACTGGCGGCACGGTTGAACGTGAATGCGACGCTCAGCGGCTGGCTGATCCCGTGCAGGGTCAGCTGGCCATGCAGCACGCCGTGATGATCGTCCTTGCGTTCGACGCTGCTGCTGACGAAATGCGCATAGCGGTTGTGCGCGCAATCGAGCAGAGCCGACTTGCACACAGCCTTGTTCCAGTCCGCGTCGCCCATGTCCACGCTGGCCAGATCGATATCCAGCTCGGTGGCGGCCGTGCTCCAGTCGTCCGGATCGAAACGCAGCCAGCCCCTGGCGATGTGCAGCCGTCCAAACGGCCGCGAATAGCCATCGTGACTGATGCTGAAAACGATCTGGCTATGCACGGTGTCGTAGCGATAGCTGGCGCTGGCGGCATGCGCCGGTGCCAGCGGCAGCAGGAGCGCCGCGAGCCACCACAACCAGACACTTGAGCGGAAAGAAAGCATGCGCGAAGTCTGGCCGATCGGCGGCGACGGTGCCAGCGTCCATCGGGGGAACGGAGGGTTTCCGTGACCGAGCCAATCGGAGGCGGCTGAAACGGCTTCCCCAGCGCAGATCGGCAGCAACATCGACCAGGCTGCCGCCGGCGTTTACTTTCCGGCGTGATCGAACTTGCGGATGAAGTCGCGCACCTGCGGGTAGACCGTCTCGCGCCAGCGGCGACCGCTGAAGATGCCGTAGTGGCCGGCGCCTTCGATCACCTTGTGCTCGCGCCGCCTGGCCGGGATGCTGCTGCACAGGTCGTGTGCGGCCTGGGTCTGGCCGAGGCCGGAGATGTCGTCCAGTTCACCCTCGACGGTCAGCAGTGCACTGCGCTTGATCGCGGCCGGATTGACCCGTTCGCCGGTGACGTCCCACAGCCCGCGCGGCAGCAGGAATTGCTGGAACACCTTGTCGATCGTGTCCAGATAGAACTCGGCCGGCATGTCCAGCACGGCGTTGTACTCGTCGTAGAACTTGCGGTGCGAATCGGCGTCATCGAGGTCGCCGCGCAACAGGTCCTGATAGAAATCCCAGTGCGAGTTGAGGTGCCGATTGGGGTTCATCGCGATGAAGCCGGCGTGCTGCAGGAAACCCGGATAGACCTCGCGGCCATGGCCGGGATAGTTCGGCGGCACGGTGTGGATCACGTTGCCCTTGAACCAGGAAAGCGGCTGCGTGGTGGCCAGGTTGTTGACGCTGGTCGGGCTGCAGCGCGGGTCGATCGGACCGCCCATCATGGTCAGGCTGCGCGGCGTATCTTCCCCGCGCGCGGCCATCAGCGACACCGCCGCCAGCACTGGCACGGTCGGCTGGCACACCGAGATCACATGCAGCGAGGTGGCGCCGATATGCCGGATGAAGGCCTCGACATAGGCGATGTAGTCGTCCAGCCCGAACGTGCCGGCCGTCGTCGGCACCATCCGCGCGTCGACCCAGTCGGTGATGTAGACCTTGTGATCACGCAGCAGGGTGCGCACGGTGTCGCGCAGCAGGGTGGCGTGATGGCCGGACAACGGCGCGACGACCAGTACCACCGGGTCGTTCTTCATCTTCTCGATGGTGCCGGGGTCGTCGCTGAAGCGCTTGAAGCGCTTGAGCTGGCAGAACGGCTGGGCCAGCGCGACACGCTCGATCACCGCGATCTCGTGATCGTGTGCGGTGGCGGTGTGCAGGTCGAATTCGGGCTTCTCGTAATCCTTGCCGAGCCGGTGGATCAGTTCGTAGCCGGCCGCCATCCGTTGCGCGCTGGGCAGCTGCGCAAACGGGCTGCTGTTGTCGTTGAGCATACGCGCGCTGGCTTGTGCGAAGTAGCTCAACGGGCCGAGCAACGAGCGTTGCCATTCGTGGATCTGATAAAGCATCGGAGTGGGGACTGCCGGATGGACGAAAAAACCATCTTAGCGCCGTTTCCCCTTCGCGTGTTGCAACGCCGCAAACACGAGTGTCCAGCTCAATCAGTGACTTGGCGGCGAGGTCGGGCGATAACGGCAGCGCAGCAGCACCTCGTCGACGCCCTGCGCGTCGCCCAGGCCTTCGCGCCACTGCAGCGGTTTCTGGAAGTGCAGGCCGAGCGGCATGAACACCCGGTTGTACCACCACAT
>DAHUXL010000129.1 GCA_027307195.1 Rhodanobacter sp.
ATCACGCCGAGACCGACCGGACGCCACTTCATGTTGGCGGTGCGTGCGGTGTCGATCGGATAGAAGTTGAGATCGATCACCCGGTTGAGTTGGCGCACGGCGGTACGCACGGTCGAGGCGAGCTGTTCGAAATCGAACACACCGTCAACGACGTGTCTCGCCAGGTTCACCGAGCCCAGATTGCACACGGCCGTCTCGTTGGCCGAGCTCACTTCGAGGATCTCGGTGCACAGGTTGGACAGGTGGATCACGTTGTCGGTACGGGCCGTCTGGTTGCTGGTGGCGTTGCAGCGGTCCTTGAACGTCATCCAGCCGTTGCCGGTCTGCGCCAGCGTGCGCATCATGCGGGCGTACAACTCGCGGGCCTTCACCGTCTTCACGGCGAGACCGTTCGCTTCGGCTTCACGATAGGCGTGATCGAAGGTCTCGCCCCAGCTGTCGACCAGATGCGGCATCACCTTCGGATCGAACAGCGACCAGTCGCCATCGCTTTCGACCCGGCGCATGAACTCGTCGGGTATCCAGTTCGCGATGTTGAGGTTGTGCGCGCGGCGCGCATCGTCGCCGGTGTTGTCGCGCAGTTCGAGAAAATCCTCGATGTCGGCGTGCCACGATTCGAGATACACGCAGGCCGCGCCCTTGCGCTTGCCGCCCTGGTTCACCGCGGCGACCGAAGCATCCAGCGTCTTCAGCCACGGCAACAGGCCATTGGAATGGCCGTTGGTACCCTTGATCAGCGAGCCGCGCGAGCGCACGCGCGAGTAAGCCAGGCCGATGCCGCCGGCGAACTTGCTGAGTTTGGCGACGTCGGCGTACTTGTCGTAGATCGACTCCAGCGAATCGAGCGGCGAGTCGAGCAGGTAGCACGAGCTGAGCTGCTCGTGACGGGTGCCGGCATTGAACAGCGTGGGCGAGCTGGCGATGTATTCCAGTGACGACAACAGCCGATAGAGTTCCAGCGTTTCGCCGATCTCGTTGCCACCGAGCGCGCAGGCGATGCGCATGAAGAAATGTTGCGGTGTCTCGATCACCAGCCGCTGCTGCGGATGACGCAGCAGGTAGCGGTCGTACACCGTTCGCAAGCCGAAGTACTCGAAGCGGCGGGTGGCGAGCGGATCGATCGCATCGTTCAATTTGCGTGCGTTGATGGCGACGAAATCGCGCAGACGTGCATTTAGGATGCCCAGTTCCGCGCCGCGCGCAATCGCCTGCGAGAAGCTCTGGATTTCCTGGCCGCTTACTTCCTTGTCGATGTAGGCGCCGAGCAGGCGCGCGGCGAGCTGGCCGTATTCGGGTTCCTCCGCGGTCAGTGCGGCGGCAGTGCGGATCGACAACTGATCCAGTTCCTGCGTGGTGGCGCCGTCATACAGGCCGCCAATGGTCTTCAGTGCCACGCGCAGCGGATCGACGCCATGCAGGCCTTCGCTGCTGCGGGTCACTGCGCGCACGATCTTGTTGACGTCGACGGTTTCCTGGCCGCCGTTGCGCTTGGTCACGCGCATCTGGGACGGGTTGTGTGGCGGGGTCAACATGAAGGCGGTTTCGGGCGAGGACGGTATGGCCGCTTCAGTAGCGGATGAATCCACGCGCGCGACGGTGCGCTCGCGCTCTGCGGTATCGAGGGGCTGCATGGTTGGTGGCTCCGGGCATGGACATCAAACGCCTGCTCCCGCGCGCAGGGCCTGAAGCGATGGATTCCGGGGACGGCCCACAATGCAGTTGCCGTGTGGCCTACTGCACTGCGACATGCCTCCCCGCGGAAGCCGTCACTACGCACCGGGACACGTTCGTCCCGATGTGCCGGCAGGTCTTCGGACTTGCGGACATGGATCTTGCGATCCGCCTACTTGCTCCCGCTTCCCAGCCGCCGAGGGCCAGTGCATGTGGGTGCTTTCGTTTCCGCTTTACCGCTGCGGGGCAGTTCCGGATTCACACCGGATTCCCTTTTAAGCCCGACCGACGATCGCGTCTGGACGGGCACCGACGGGCACAACATATCGGGTGCTTCGGGCAGGGTCAACCCAACAGGTTGTGCACAAGTCGGGTAACAAGCCGGGTGCGGCAAGTTGCGGCGCGGGCTCTGCTGGGACGCGTCCTATTTCAGAGCGCGTCGTGATCCAGCTCGCCGGTGCGGATGCGTATCACCTGTTCCAGCGTGCTGACGAAGATCTTGCCGTCGCCGATCTTGCCGGTGCGGGCGGAGTGCTGGATCGCTTCCAGCACTCGATCAAGCTGGTCGTCGGCAATCGCCACTTCCAGCTTGATCTTGGGCAGGAAATCGACCACGTATTCGGCACCCCGGTACAGCTCGGTGTGACCTTTCTGGCGGCCGAAGCCTTTCACTTCGGTCACGGTCACGCCCTGCACGCCGACCTCGGCCAGCGCCTCGCGTACATCGTCCAGCTTGAATGGCTTGATGATCGCCACGACCAGCTTCATGGGCTTTTCCTTGAGTCGGCGTAGATCGACACGATAAACCTGCATTCTGCCTGCCCGGCGCAGTGTTGTCGCCTGAGCGTCGTCGGTGTAGGACAATCCCTACAGTTTTTGACGGAGCGTACCGATGGCAGCCGCGATTTCCATTCACCTACTATTTATCTCGACGAGCTTGAGGCGCTATCCATGATGGATAGGCAGGATATCGATCAGATTGCCCTGCGACTTGTGTCGTTGGTACCGCCAGGATTGGCACAGGCGCAACAGGATTTGCGAGCCAACTTCCAGGACGTTTTGGCGCAGGGACTGCGCCGCCTCGACCTGGTCACCCGCGAAGAATTCGAAGTCCAGACACAGGTGCTGGCGCGTACCCGCGCCAAGGTCGACGAATTGGAGCGACGCGTGGCCGAGCTCGAGGCCGCCGTAGCTGCCCGCGGGGGCTAGCAACAACCAACCTCCCGGGAGCCGCCCCCGATCTGTCACCCTCACCCCGAGAACGATCGGGGGCGGTTATTTATCCAGCACTGTCGATGGAGTCGCGCGATGTTCTTGCATATCAGCGACTTCTCCGTGCGTCATCAGCGGCCTTCGGCTGCATGAGTCTTGCGGTCACCCTCAGCCGCGCCCAGGAAGGCATCGCCGCACCGCAGGTGATGGTCGAGGTGCATCTTTCAGGCGGTCTGCCCGCCACCAATATCGTCGGCCTGCCCGAGGCTGCGGTACGCGAGGCACGAGATCGCGTGCGCGTGGCGATCCAGAACACCGCTTTCGAATACCCCAACCGCCGCGTCACCGTGAACCTGGCGCCGGCCGAGCTGCCCAAGGATGGCGGCCGTTTCGACCTGCCGATCGCGTTGGGCATTCTCGCAGCCAGCGGCCAGGTGCCGCGCGACAAGCTGGACGATTGCGAATTCCTTGGCGAGCTGGCATTGAGCGGCACCTTGCGCAGCGTCTCCGGCGTGTTGCCGGCGCTTTTGCGTGCGCGCGCACGTGGTCGCCGCGTGGTGGTGCCACGCGAGAATGCCGCCGAGGCGGCGCTGGTGCCGGATGTGGATGTACGGGTGGCCGACACGCTGGCCGAGGTGTGCGGCTGGTTGCGCGGTGCGCAGGAGCTATCCGCACCGATCGGCATTCCCAGTGATGGCGGCGCGAACAATGGCCCGGATCTGCGTGATGTGCGCGGTCAGCTGCAGGCGCGGCGCGCGCTGGAGATCACGGCCGTCGGCGGCCATCACCTCCTGTTGGTGGGTCCGCCCGGTACCGGCAAGACCATGCTGGCTGAGCGCTTGCCTGGCATCCTGCCGCCGCTGTCCGAGTCGGAGGCACTGGAAACCTGCTCCGTGCTGTCGGTGGCCGGGCAGGATACCGATCTCGCGCAGTGGCGACGGCGACCCTTCCGGGCGCCGCATCACACCGCGTCGGCGGTGGCGCTGGTCGGCGGCGGCTCGTATCCGCGCCCTGGCGAGATCTCGCTGGCGCACAACGGCGTGCTGTTCCTGGATGAATTGCCGGAGTTCAGCCGGCATGTGCTGGAAGTGCTGCGCGAGCCGATGGAGTCCGGCCATATCGTGATCTCGCGCGCCGCGCGGCAGTCGACATTCCCCGCCCAGTTCCAGCTGGTCGCGGCGATGAATCCGTGTCCGTGCGGCTATGTGGGTGACCCGCGCCAGCGCTGCCAGTGCACGCCGGATCAGATCCAGCGCTATCGCTCGCGCATTTCCGGGCCGTTGCTCGACCGCATCGATCTTTGCGTGGAAGTGCCACCGGTACCTCTGGCCGACCTCGGTGCGCCGCGCAGTGAGCGCGATGAGGATTCCGCCACCGTGCGTGCGCGTGTGCTGAAGGCACGCCGGCAATCGTTGATGCGGGCGGGCCGGCCCAATGCGGAAATCAGCACGCGCGAACTGGAGCGTGATTGCGCGCTGGGCTCGGCCGAACGGCGTTGGTTCGAGACGGCGCTGGAACGACTGGGTTTGTCCGCGCGTGCCTATCACCGCGTGTTGCGGGTTGCGCGCACGATCGCCGATCTCGATGGTGGAGCGGCCCTGCTTGAACGCGAACATCTGGCCGAAGCACTGCAATACCGGCGCTTCTGAACGGTGCTACGCCGACCTCGGCCTGGCCGCTGGACGTGTCCGCCGGCGCATGCTCCGATAGCAGCCTGACGTTCGCCCAGGGACTGCGATGACTATCGAGCTCGGCCTGATGCTCGCCGGCATGCTGATGATCGGCTTCCTGGCGCAGTGGCTGGCGTGGCGGGTGAAGCTGCCGGCGATCCTGTTCCTGCTGCTGGCCGGCATCCTGCTGGGCCCGGTCAGCGGCGTGCTTGATCCGGACAAGGTGCTGGGCGGTCTGCTGTTTCCGATCGTGTCGCTGGCGGTGGCGCTGATCCTGTTCGAGGGCAGTCTGACCCTGCGCTTCCACGAATTGCCTGGCATCGGCCATGTGGTGCGCGGGCTGGTCAGCTACGGCGCGGTGACCGCCTTGCTGCTGCTGGCACTGGCGGCGCACCTCGTGGCCGGACTGAGCTGGTCGATCGCCCTGCTGTTCGGCGCGCTGGCCTGTGTCACCGGGCCGACGGTGATCGCGCCGATGCTGCGCACGCTGCGACCGAATGCACGCATCGCCAACACCTTGCGCTGGGAAGGCATCGTGATCGATCCGCTCGGTGCGCTGTTCGCGGTGCTGATCTTCGAGGCGATCGTGTCGCGGCAGGAAGGCCACACCATCGGCATCTTCGTCGCCACGATCGGCTGCGGTGCGGTGATCGGTGCGCTGAGTGCATGGCTGACCGGATTCCTGCTGCGCCGCCAGCTGATTCCCGAATATCTGCAGAACTATGCCGTGCTGGCGGCCGTGCTGTTCGCCTTCAGCGTTTCCAATGTGATCACGCACGAATCGGGATTGCTGGCAGTGACCATCATGGGCATCGCACTGGGCAATTTGCGTGGCGTGCATATCGACGACATCCTCGACTTCAAGGAAAGCCTGACCACGGTGCTGGTGTCGTTGCTGTTCATCCTGCTTGCAGCGCGGCTGCACTGGCCGTTGCCGGACGGCATGCTTGGCGCGGGCATCGCGCTGTTCGCGATTGCGCAACTGGTCGTGCGACCACTGACGGTGCTGCTGTCGAGCCTGGGCAGCGGGTTGAGCTGGCGCGAACGGGCATTGATCGGCTGGGTGGCGCCGCGTGGCATCGTGGCCGCGTCGGTGTCGGCGCTGTTTGCGCTGCGGCTGGACGCGTTGGGCGTGGCCGGTGCCGGGGCGCTGGTGCCGTTGGTGTTCATTCTGATCATCGGCACGGTAGTGCTGCAGAGTGCCACCGCGCGACCGCTGGCGTTGTGGCTGAAGGTGGCCGAACCGGAGCCGCGTGGCCTGCTGCTGTTCGGTTCCGACAAGGTGGCCCGGGCGATCGGCAAGGTATTGAGCGAGGCCGGTTTTCGCGTGGTGCTGGCCGACGACGACTGGGATGGCATACGCCAGGCGCGCATGGACGGGCTCGCCACGTTCTTCGGCAACCCGGCCTCGCCGCATGCGGAACGCCATCTCGATCTCACCGGCATCGGCCGTCTGCTGGCGGTGTCCACCCATCGCGAGCGCAACTCGCTGGCCTGCGTGCATTACCGGCAGGAGTTCGGTCGCGACAAGGTGTACCGGTTGCGCAATCTGACGCCACAGGAAAGCACCGATCGCGCGGCCTTGTCCGGCACGCTGCTGGCGCCGCCGCTGTTCGATGAGGAGATGACCCACGGCCGCTTTGCCGAGATGCTCGAACAGGGCTGGCGGATCAAGTCGACCAAGCTGAGCACCACCTTCGACTGGCCGCACTTCATCGAACAACATGGTTCGAATACCGTGCTGATGTTCGGCGTGGAGGAGAAGGGTGTGCTGCGGGTGGCTTCGACCAAGCGGGAGCTGGAGCCGAAGCCGGGCTGGACGGTGATTGCCCTGGTGCCGCCGGCATCTGCGGAAACGAGTGTAACTGCATGAACTCCTCCCCCTGCCAGCAGGGGGGCGGGAGGGGTGAAGCTGTTAACTTCAAGATCAAGAGCGACCCAACCCCAGCCCTCCCCTGCTAGCAGGGGGCGACGGCATCAACCCATCGCGTGCCTCGGCGCGAACTGCGCTTCCTCGGTCGAGCCGGTCAGCGCGGTGGTCGAGGATTGGCCCTGCTGGATCGCCTGGGTCACCGCATCGAAGTAGCCGGTACCGACCTCACGCTGATGCTTCACTGCGGTGAAGCCACGCTCGGCGGCCGCGAATTCCTTTTCCTGCAGTTCGACGAATGCGCTCATCTGGCGGCGGGCATAGCCATGCGCCAGATCGAACATGCCGTAGTTGAGGCTGTGGAAACCGGCCAGGGTGATGAACTGGAATTTGTAGCCCATTGCGCCCAGTTCTTTCTGGAACTTCGCGATGGTGGCGTCGTCCAGATTCTTCTTCCAGTTGAAGCTGGGCGAGCAGTTGTAGGCCAGCATCTTGCAGGGGAACTTCGCGTGGATCGCTTCGGCGAACCTGCGCGCATCCTCCAGGTTCGGTTTGCTGGTTTCGCACCAGATCAGGTCGGCGTAGGGCGCGTAGGCGAGGCCGCGGCTGATCGCCTGATCCAGGCCAGGACGCACGCGATAGAAGCCTTCGACGGTGCGCTCGCCGGTGACGAAGGCCTTGTCGTTTTCGTCGATGTCCGAGGTCAGCAGGTCGGCGGCATCGGCGTCGGTGCGGGCGACCAGCAGGGTCGGTACGCCGGCGACGTCGGCGGCGAGGCGTGCGGCGTTCAACTTGTCGACGGCTTCGCGCGTCGGCACCAGCACCTTGCCGCCCATGTGGCCGCACTTCTTCACCGAGGCCAGCTGATCCTCGAAGTGCACGCCGGCGGCGCCGGCCTCGATCATCGCCTTCATCAGTTCGAACGCATTCAGCACACCGCCGAAGCCGGCCTCGGCATCGGCCACG
The DNA here is from genome assembly GCA_027307195.1 of Rhodanobacter sp. Taxonomy (GTDB): domain Bacteria; phylum Pseudomonadota; class Gammaproteobacteria; order Xanthomonadales; family Rhodanobacteraceae; genus Rhodanobacter. The sequence continues at coordinate 7,390 of DAHUXL010000129.1, forward strand.
ATCGGCACCAGCCAGTCGGTATCATCTTTACCCTCGCCGTGGTTCAGCTGGTCGGCGCGCAACAAGGTGTTGTTGATGCGTTTGACCACCAGCGGCACGGAGTTGGCCGGGTACAGCGACTGGTCGGGATACATCTCGCCGGCGACGTTGGCGTCGGCGGCGACCTGCCAGCCCGACAAATAGATGGCCTGCAGGCCGGCTTTCACCTGCTGCATCGCCTGGTTGCCGGTCAGTGCGCCGAGCGCGTTGACGAAGTCTTCCTTGTGCAGCGACTTCCACAGCCGCTCCGCACCGCGGCGCGCCAGCGAGTGTTCGACCGCGACGGTGCCGCGCAGGCGCACCACGTCCTCGGCGGAGTAGTTGCGCTGGATGCCCGTCCAGCGTGGGTTGTTGTTCCAGTCCAGGGTGATCTGTTCGGCGGTGGGCAGCGTGGTGTTCTTCATGGCATGGCTCCGTGGAATCGAAGGTGGTGCGAGGCTCGGCAGGCGGGCGTCAGCCGAGCTGGTCGTAGGCGGGCAAGGTGAGGAAGTCGCCAAGCGTGTTGGCGTGGGTCATCGCGGACAGCAGGGCGGCGGCGGCATCGGCGCGCGCGGCGCCGGGATGCTCGCTGTCGCGCAGACGATGGGTGTGTGCGGCCAGTGCGTGATCGAACAGCGCGAAGTCGATCGGCGCGTGGTCGGAAAATTCCAGTGCGCCCCCGGCCGACGCCCCGCCGGCCGGGACATCGGCGTGATGCAGCCATTGCCACAGCTGCGCGCGGGCGATCTCGGCGGTGGCGGCATCCTCCATCAAGTGATGGATCGGTACGCACCCGAGGCCGTCCAGCCAGGCGGCGGTATAGCGCAGACCTACCTCGACGTTGTTGTCGAAGCCGCCACGGCTGATTGTGCCGTTCGGCGCGGCGAGCAGTTGCTCGCGACTCACCTGCACGTCCTTGCGCAACACGCTGAGCTGGTTCGGTGCCGGCATGTAGCGGTCGAAAATTGCCTGCGCCACGGGCACCAGCGCCGGGTGCGCAACCCAGGTGCCGTCGTGGCCGGCCTGTACTTCGCGCAGTTTGTCGGCACGTACCTTGGCCAGCGCGGCTTCGTTGGCAGCATCATCGCCCTTGATCGGAATCTGCGCCGCCATGCCGCCCATCGCGAATGCGCCGCGACGGTGGCAGGTCTGGATCAGCAGTTCCGAATAGGCCTTCAGGAACGGTGCGGTCATCTGCACCTGGCCGCGTTCCGGCAGCAGCCGGTCACGGTGACCGCGCAGCGTTTTCAGATACGAGAAGATGTAATCCCAGCGACCGCAGTTGAGGCCGACCACGCGACGACGAAGTGCGTAGAGGATTTCGTGCATCTGGAACGCGGCCGGCAGCGTCTCGATCAGCACGGTGGTTTTCATCGTGCCGACCGGCAATTGCAGCTCATCCTCCGCGATGGCCATCACCTCGTCCCACAGCATGGCTTCCTCCATCGCCTCCAGCTTGGGCAGGTAGAAGTACGGACCGCGTTGGCGGCTGTGCAGCGCGTGGGCGTTGTGGAACACGAAGAGGCCGAAGTCGACCAGCGCGCCGGCCATCGGCTCGCCGCCCACGCTGAAGTGCTTGTCGTCCAGGTGCCAGCCGCGCGGACGCACCACCAGCACTGCCGGCTTGTCGTTGACGCGATAGCTCTTGCCCTCCGGCGAGCGGAACTCGATCGTGCCGTTCACTGCGTCGCGCAGGTTGATCTGGCCGTCCAGCTGGTTCGCGAACGTGGGTGCCGAGGAATCCTCGAAGTCGGCCATGAACACCTTCGCGCCGGAATTCAGCGCGTTGATGATCATCTTGCGTTCGACCGGGCCGGTGATCTCGACGCGACGGTCCTGCAGCGCGGCCGGGATCGGTGCCACGGTCCAGTCGGACTCGCGAATCGCCAGCGTGTCAGTGCGGAAATCCGGCAGACCGCCAGCGTCGTACCCCGCTTGGCGCTCGCGCCGGGCCTGCAGCAAGCGCTGCCGGGTGGCGTCAAAGCGGCGGTGCAACCGGGCCAGAAAACCGAGCGCCGCGGGAGTCAGGATGCTTTCGTAACCGGCGTGGTCGGCATGGATCTCGACGGTGCCGATATCGAGTCGTTCCTGCGGTACTGCCATGGATTCGCTCCGTGTCGTGGATGACTCGAAGCTAGGGCAGGAATCATGTATTTGACAAAGTGAATGTTTCAATCATTACTATGAGCAACGAAAATACATGTCTCAACATATTGAAACAAAACAATGAAAACGCCCTCTGGTACGCTGAGCAAGCCGAAAAAAATACGCCGCAACGCAGCAAAAAAGCACGTTGACGGTGAACCGGCGGCGGAGAGCGGTGGCCGGTACTACTACAAGGGCAACCGCCACAAGCAGCTGCGCGCCTTCGTCAGCGTCGTGAAACTGGGCACCCTGACTCGTGCCGCCGAGGCGTTGTATCTGTCGCAGCCCACGGTCAGCCTGCTGTTGCAGGCGCTGGAGCGGGAGCTGGGCGTGAGCCTGGTCGAACGTCGGCGCCGCCGCATCAACCTCACCGATGCCGGCGAAGCGCTGTACGAGCTGGCGCGGCCGCTGGTCGAGGGCTGGGAAACCCTGGATCGCGATTTCCAGAGCCGGGTGCAGGGATTGCAAGGTGGCCGGCTGACCATCGCGGCGGGTACCTCGACCATCCAGTACCTGCTGCCGGAGCTGGTGCGCCGCTTCCGCGAGCGCTTTCCCGCCGTGCAGCTGCAGCTGGCGAATGTCACCGGCAAGGACGGCCTGGCGCTATTGCGCGCCGACGATGCCGATTTCGCGGTCGGCTCGATGCTGGACGTGCCGAACGATATCGCCTGGGCGCCGGTGCATCACTACGACCCGATGCTGATCATGCCGCCGGATCATCCGCTGGCCGCCAAGGAGAAAATCGCGCTGGAGGACTTGTCACCGTACGGACTGATCCTGCCGCCGCAGCGGCTATCCACCTATCGACTGGTCGACCTGGTGTTCCAGCAGCGACAGGTGCCGTACCACGTGGCGATCGAGGTGGGCGGCTGGGATGTGATCAAGGAGTACGTGGCGATGGGTATGGGCATCTCGATCGTCACCGGCATCTGCATCACGGACGCCGACAAAGAGCGTCTGGCCGTGCGCAACATGAAGCAGTATTTCCCGCAACGCAGCTATGGCGTGGTGATGCGCAAGGGCAAGTTCCTCAGCGCCGAGGCGCGCGCGTTCATCGACCTGATCCGTCCGGGCCTGCTGACGCATCGTGATTACGACGAGTCGGGGCATTCGCAGCGTTGATGCGTTGGTGAAGACGGCTCAAACGTCGCGGTGCTTGCCCTTGAACGGCCTGTAGAACGCACGCAGGCGGGCGAGATCCGCCTCCATGTCCCCGCTGGTTTCGAACAGTGGGCCGATGCCGATGGTCTTGTCGGGATAGTTGAACCAGGCCGTCACGATCGGTACGCCGGCATCGTGGGCAATATGCCAGAAACCGCTCTTCCAGCGTGTCACGGCCTTGCGGGTACCTTCCGGAGCGATGCCCAGCCACAACGCATCGCGCTGGCGAAACTGGTCGATCATCTGTTCGACCACGCCCTTGGCGGCACCGCGATCGATCGGCATGCCGCCCAGCCGGCGCAGCAGGCTGCCGAGTGGTCCGCGAAACAATTCCTGCTTGCCCATGAAATGCACATCGGCACCGATGCCGACCTTCATGAGCAGACCCCAGGCGCCGTCCCACCATGACGAATGGGGTGCGGCGATCAGCACCGCCCTGGGTACATCGGGAAATTCGCCGACCAGGCTCCAGCCGCACAGTCGCAGCACCGCACGACAGGTCTTTCGGCGCCATCCGTCGCGCAGGTGCGGCATGCGCGATGGCAGTTGTGCCGGGGTCGGAAGATATCCCTTCATTCGAGATCCGGTTTGCGTGAACGGGCCTGCTTGATCTTGCCGCGCTGTTGCTTGCCGACCAGGCGTCGTTCCCTGGATGCGCGGGTCGGTTTGGTGGCGACGCGCTTCTTCGGCGGCACCAGTACGGCGCGGATGATCTCGACCAGCCGTTCGCGCACGTCGTCGCGGTTGCGGGCCTGGTCGCGAAAACGGCGCCCCTGGATCACCAGCACGCTTTCGCTGGTCAGTCGGCGGTCGCGCCGGGCCAGCAGGCGTGCACGGATTTCTTCCGGCAGCGACGGCGAGTTGATCACGTCGAAGCGCAGCTCCACCGCACTCTCGGTGCGGTTCACGTGCTGCCCGCCCGGACCATCGGCGCGCAGGAAGCGCTCGACCAGTTCGGACTCGGGCAGGGTGATGCTGGGGCTGACGATCAACATGCAGGCAGTTTAGCTGGCGTCCGGGTGGCTGGTGGAAGCGAGCGTGCTTTCATCGAACGGTGGCTGTGGCCAGCCGAAACGTTCGAGCAGGGCCACGTACTCCTGATCGAGCGGTGCATCGATCTGCATGGCCTGACCGCTGAGCGGATGCGCAAAACGCAGCCGCCACGCATGCAGCAGCATCCGGTGACAACCGAAGTGCTGCTTGTACAGCCGGTTGTGGTCGCCGCGGCCATGCTGGCAGTCACCGATCACCGGATGATGGACGTGCGCCAGATGCTTGCGGATCTGCCTGAAGCGGCCACTCTCCGGCTCGGCCAGCACCAGCGCGTAACGCTGCTGCGGATAACGGCCCAGCTCGATCGGTACTTCGATCGTGGCCAGTCGCCGGTATTGCGTGCGCGCCTCTCGGCGCGGGCCGGTCTCGCGCGAACCGGGCAGCGGGTAGTCGATCACGTGTTCCAGTGGGTCGGGCCAGCCGCGCACCACCACCAGATACTGCTTGCGCACCGAGCGCCCCATGAACTGTTCGCCGAGCGCAGCGGCGACTTCCTTGCTGCGCGCCACCAGCAGTACACCGCTGGTGGCACGATCGAGCCGGTGCGCCAGGTACACGCTGTCGCCGATCTGCTCGCGCAACTGGTCGATCAGGAATTCTTCCGCATTGCCGACCATCTTCGAACGATGCACGGCGAGGTTCGCCGGCTTGTTCACCGCGATCAGCGCGTCGTCCTGATAGAGAATTTCAATCGATGTCATGGCGGCGCCGTGATTATTTCCTCCCCCGCAAGCAGGGGAGGGGCAAGAAGTCAGCGGCGCGGCCAGCCGATCGCGAAGGTCAGCAGGCCGGCGGCGCCAGCAAGCAGCGGCGGCCAGCTGCCATGTTGCGGCGCCGAGGTCCACAGCAATGCGGCGGCGATCAGCAGGGCACTCCCAAGCAAGCCGCAGGCAAGCAGGTTGTGCAGACGCCTGGCGTTTTCGCGCAGCAGTTGGAGTGCCTGCGGATCACTCACGCTGCGCTGCTCGCCGCGGCCGATCTGACGCAATGCATCGCGCACCAGCTCGGGGAACTGCGGTGCATTGTGCAGCCATTCGGGCAACCGCTTGCGCACGTCGCGCAGGGTGCGCAGCGGGCTGTAGCGTTCGCGCAGGATGCGCTTCAGCACCGGATGCGCCACCGCCCAGATGTCGATCTCGGGATCCAGCAGGCGGCCCACGCCCTCGATGTTGAGCAGGGTCTTCTGCAGCAGGATCAGCTGCGGCTGCAGGGTCAGCTCGAAGCGGCGCGCGGTCTGAAAAAGCTTGACGACCAGTTCGGCCAGCGAGATCTGCGACAGCGGACGGGTGAAGTACGGCTCGCACACGGTGCGCACCGCCGCTTCCAGTTCGTCCAGTCGCACGTCGGCCGGCATCCAGCCGGCGGCCACATGCAGCTGCGCGATGCGCGCGTAGTCGCGCTCGAACAGGGCGATGAAGTTCTGTGCCAGCCAGTACTGGTCGGCCTCCGGCAGCGAGCCCATGATCCCGAAATCGAGCGCGATGAAACGCGGCTCCCCGGTACGCGTCGGGTCGACCCAGATGTTGCCGGGATGGGCGTCGGCATGGAAGAAGTTGTCGCGGAACACCTGCTCGTAGAACACCCGCACGCCTTTCGCGGCGAGTACCTTGCGGTCGAGTCCGGCGGCATCGATCGCGGCGATGTCATCGCTGCTGATGCCGTGCACGCGTTCCAGCGTCAGCACGCGCTGCGCGGTCAGCTCCCAGTGCACGGTCGGCACATACAGATCCACGCCGCTGTCGAAGTTGCGCTTGAGCAGGCTGGCGCTGGCGCCTTCCCGCTGCAGGTCCAGCTCGTTCTCCAGCATCTTCTCGACTTCGGCGACGACATCGAGCGGACGGATCTTGTCGGCGTTCGGATGCCAGCGCTGGGCCAGCTCGCCGAGCGAATGCAGCAGCTTCACGTCGCGGGCGATCTGTGCGTCGATGCCGGGGCGCAGCGCCTTCACCACTACCTCGCGGCCATCGTGCAGCGTGGCCGCGTGCACCTGGGCGATCGAGGCCGAGGCCAGTGGAGTTTCGTCGAACTGGGCGTATAGACGTTCAATCGGCGATTTCAGTTCACGCTCGACGATCGTGCGCG
>DAHUXL010000144.1 GCA_027307195.1 Rhodanobacter sp.
CGCGCCAGCTTGTGTTCGCCCTGGGCGCCGGGCTCGAAACGGGCAAGCTGATGGGTGATCGCGTGCTCGATGCCGCGGTAGTAGCACAGTTCGAAATGCAGCCCGGGAATGTCTACCGACGCGCCCCAGTAGCGCCCGTACAGCACGTCGTCGCTCTGCACGAACAACGCCATCGCGACGATGGTCCCATGCCTGCGCGCCAGCGCGAGCTGCGCGGTCTGGCCCAGTTCGCCGAGGTGATGGAAGAACGCCGCGGTCAATGCCGCGTGGTTGCCTTTCATGTCGAACGTGGCTTCGTACAGCGCGTGCACCTGGCGCCATTCGTCATGGCTGAGCGTGTCGCCGCTGCGCCATTCGATGGCCACGCCGCTGGCTTCCACCTGGCTGCGTTCGCGCAGGATGTTCTTGCGCTTCTTGTGGTTGAGCGTGGCGAGAAAAGCCGGGAAATGGCGGTAACCGTGGTTGTGCCAGTGGAACTGCACATCCGAGCGAGTCAGCCAGTCTGTGTCGAACGCAGCGAGTTCGCTTTCCTGCAGGAAATTCGCATGGACCGAGGACAAGCCCATCCGGTCGGCTTCGCGGCGCATCGCTTCGACCAGCGCCCGCTGCAGCAGTGATGTCTTTTCATCATGGCCGGCGAGCAGGCGCGGGCCGGGTACCGGCGAGTAGGGCACGCCGCAGAGCAGCTTCGGGTAGTACGCGCCGCCGGCGCGTTCCCACGCGCTGGCCCAGCTCCAGTCGAACACGAACTCGCCGTGCGAGTTGCCCTTCAGATACAGCGGCGCGGCGGCGACCAGCCGGCCATCTTCATGCAGGCTCAGATGATGGGCTTGCCAACCCCAGTCGGGGCGGATGCAGCCGCCGTGTTCCAGTGCAGCGAGGAATGCGTGCGACGCGAACGGGTTCGCGTCAGCGCGCAGCGCGTCCCATGCGTCTGCCGGCAGCTGATCGATCGCCGGGTGGAAGCGTGCCTCGATCAAGGCACGCTTGAGCTTGCAGTCGCACTGCCGCGCAGGTTCATCAGCCGGCCGGGGTCTGCTGGTCGAGCCAGCGTTCGGCATCCAGCGCGGCCATGCAGCCGAAGCCGGCCGAGGTCACCGCCTGGCGATACACATGGTCGGCCACGTCGCCGGCGGCGAACACGCCCGGAATCGAGGTCATCGTGGCCATGCCGTGCTGGCCGCTGTGGATCTTGATGTAGCCGTCGTGCATGTCGAGCTGGCCTTCGAAGATGCCGGTGTTCGGCGTGTGGCCGATCGCCACGAAGAAACCGGTGGCCGCGATGTCGCGGGTGACGCCGGAGTTGACGTCCTTCACGCGCACGCCGGTGACGCCGGTATCGTCGCCAAGCACCTCGTCGATGCTGTGGTTCCACACCAGTTCGATCTTGCCGGCCGCAGCCTTCTCGAACAACTTGTCCTGCATGATCTTCTCGGCGCGCAGCTTGTCGCGGCGATGCACCAGGTAGACCTTGCGGCCGATGTTGGCGAGGTACAGCGCTTCCTCGACCGCGGTGTTGCCGCCGCCGATCACCACCACGTCCTGGTCGCGGAAGAAAAAGCCGTCACAGGTGGCGCAGGCGGAGACGCCCTTGCCCTTGTACTTCTCCTCGCTGGCGATGCCGAGGTACTTCGCGGTGGCGCCGGTGGTGATGATCAGCGCGTCGGCGGTGTATTCACCGGAATCGCCCTTGAGCCGGAACGGGCGCTGCTTGAGGTCCGTGGTGTGGATATGGTCGAAGATCATCTCGGTGTGGAAGCGTTCGGCGTGCTCGGCCATGCGCTGCATCAATGCCGGACCCTGCAAGCCTTCGACGTCGCCCGGCCAGTTGTCCACGTCGGTGGTGGTCATCAGCTGACCGCCCTGCTGCAGGCCGGTGATCATGGTCGGCTTCAGGTTGGCGCGCGCCGCATACACCGCAGCGGTGTAGCCGGCGGGGCCGGAGCCGAGGATCAGCAGGCGGCTGTGCTTGGGGGTGCTCATGGTTGTTATAATCCTTGGGTTTACTGATGGCCTGGAGCTTTATTCGCTGCAGCTGCCCCGACGGTTTCATTGTCATGGAGGCGACTTGCGAAGATGGCCCACGAATCCGCAAGGATGGGGAATACACCCGGCCGATTCAAGGTATGCGACAGATTCAACGACCCCACCGCGGCGTCAATGCGATGGATTTACAACGTGCTCCCACAGGATTCTCTCTCCATGCGTATCGGTATCCCCTCCGAAACCAAGACCCTTGAAGGTCGTGTTGCCCTCGTTCCCGCCGCTGCCGCCGATCTGGTGCGCCGTGGCCATGAAGTGTTCCTGCAGGCTGGTGCTGGCCTGAAGAGCGGCTTCGCCGACGAGGTCTACGTCAAGCAGGGCATCAAGATCGTGCCCGACGCCGCCGCGCTGTACGAGGCGGGCGAACTGATCGTCAAGGTGAAGGAACCGGTTGCCGGCGACCTGGCGCTGCTGAAGAAGCATCACCTGCTGTTCTGCTACCTGCATCTGGCCGCCGAGCCGGCGCTGACCCGGAGCCTGCTCGACATCGGCCTGACCGGCATCGCGTTCGAGTCGGTGGAAGAGAATGGCGCGTTGCCGCTGCTGTTGCCGATGTCGGTGATCGCCGGTCGCATCGCCACCCAGATCGGCACCACCCTGCTGCATCGCCCGCAGGGCGGCAAGGGCAAGCTGCTGGGCGGCATGGCCTCGACTCCGCGTGGCAAGGTCGTCGTGCTGGGCGCCGGCGCTGCCGGTGGCAACGCTGCTGCGCTGGCCGCCGCTGCGGGTGCCAACGTGGTGGTGTTCGACAAGCGTCAGGATCGCCTCGCCGAGATGATGGCGATGGGCCCGAACGTCACCGCGCTGTACGCCTATGAATCCTCGGTCGCCGAGGAAGTGCGTGACGCCGACATCGTGGTCGGTGCGGTACTGATCCCCAGCGCCAAGGCGCCGCGTGTGGTCACCGAAGCGATGGTCAAGACGATGGAGCCGGGCTCGGTGCTGGTCGACATCTCGATCGACCAGGGCGGCTGCTTCGAGACCTCGAAACCGACCACCTGGAAGGAGCCGACCTACGACGTGCACGGCGTGACCCACTTCTGCGTGACCAACATGCCGGGCGCCGTGCCGCAGACTTCGTCGGTGGCGATTTCCGCCGCGATCCTGCCGTACGTGCAGCGTCTGGCGGCCGGCAACGAATGGCGGGAATTCGCCCCGCTCGCCGGCGGCATCAACGTCGACGGCGGCAAGCTGGTACATCCGGCATTGCAAGGTATGCTCTGACCCTGTCCGGAACGATCCGGTCCAAAAAAGGGAAGCCCTCCAAGGTGGCGCGAAGCGCGAACGTCAAACCACAACCGAAGGAAGGCCTCAGCGAGGAGCTGAAGCGCCGGCTGCGTGAAGCCGGCGCTTTGCTGCTGATGCCGCTTGCGCTGTACCTGCTGATCTGCCTGCTGACCTACGACGCGCGCGATCCCAGCTGGACCAATGCCAACCAGATCAATCTGGTGCAGAATTTCGGTGGCACCTTCGGCGCGCACATCGCCGATCTGCTGCGCTGGATTTTCGGCTACGTGGCGTATTGCTTTCCGCTGCTGCTGCTGGTGTTGGGCGTGCAGGTGCTGCGTCAGCGCGGCGAGCGCTCGGCGCACGCGTGGGAGCCCTCGCTGCGGCTGATCGGCTTCGTGTTTTTCTTTGTCACCGGGCCTGCGCTGCTGTATCTCAATTTCGGGGATAACCCCGTACCTCCGCAAGGCGCCGGAGGCATCATCGGCCTGTGGGTCGGACGTCCGCTTTCGCAAGCCCTCGACAAGGGTGCGCCGCTGCTCCTGCTGGCCCTTTTCCTGGTGGCGGTGACCCTGGCGACGGGGCTGTCCTGGTTCAAGGTGATGGACTGGACCGGGCAGGCCGTGTTGCAGCTGGTCGAGTGGCTCAAGGGCAAGCTGCGCGAGGCGCCGCAGGCGATGGCTGCGCGGCAGGCGCGCAACGAGCGCGAAGTGGTCAAGAAAGCCGACGCGGTGAAACAGGCCAAGCGCGAGCCGGTACGTATCGAGGCCGCGCCCGCGCCGGTGACCAAGAGCGAGCGGGCCAAGCTGGAAACGCAGATTCCGCTGTTCGTCGGCGCCGCCACGCCGGGCGAACTGCCGCCGTTGTCGCTGCTGGACGAGGCGCCGCCGCAGGGGCCGGGCTATTCCGAGGAAACTCTCGAAGTGCTCTCGCGCCAGGTCGAGTTCAAGCTGAAGGATTTCAAGATCGATGCCAAGGTGGTCGGTGCCTATCCGGGCCCGGTGATCACCCGCTTCGAGATGGAGCCGGCGCCCGGCATCCGCGGTTCGCAGGTGTCGAGCCTGGACAAGGACATCGCGCGCGGCCTGTCGGTGGTCAGCGTGCGCGTGGTCGACGTGATTCCCGGCAAGAACGTGATCGGCCTGGAGATCCCGAATACCCACAAGCAGATCGTCTATCTGTCGGAGATCCTGCGCTCGGACAAGTACGACCAGCTGAAGTCGCCATTGGCACTGGCGCTGGGCAAGGACATCGGCGGCAAGCCGGTGGTGGTCGATCTGGCCAAGATGCCGCATCTGCTGGTCGCCGGCACCACCGGTTCAGGCAAATCCGTCGCGGTCAACGCGATGGTGCTGAGCCTGCTGTACAAGGCCAGCGCGAAAGACGTGCGGATGATCATGATCGACCCGAAGATGCTGGAGCTCTCGGTCTACGAGGGCATCCCGCACCTGCTGGCGCCGGTGGTCACCGACATGAAGGAGGCCGCCAACGCCTTGCGCTGGTGCGTGGCCGAGATGGAGCGCCGCTACAAGCTGATGGCCGCGGTCGGCGTGCGCAACCTGGGCGGCTTCAACAAGAAAGTGAAGGACGCCGAGAACGCCGGCCAGCCGCTGTTGGATCCGCTGTTCCGGCCGAATCCCGAGATGCCGAATCTGGCGGCAGAGCCGCTGGAACCGCTGCCTTACATCGTGATCATCATCGACGAGTTCGCCGACATGATGATGATCGTCGGCAAGAAGGTCGAAGAGCTGATCGCCCGGCTGGCGCAGAAGGCGCGCGCCGCCGGCGTGCACCTGATCCTGGCCACGCAGCGCCCGTCGGTGGACGTGATCACCGGCCTGATCAAGGCGAACATCCCGACCCGCATCGCGTTCCAGGTGTCCAGCAAGATCGACTCGCGCACGATTCTCGATCAGTCCGGCGCCGAGGCGCTGCTCGGTCATGGCGACATGCTTTATCTGCCGCCCGGTACCGCTACGCCCGAGCGCGTGCACGGCGCCTTCGTCGACGATCACGAGGTGCATCACGTGGTCGCCTGGCTGAAGTCGCAGGGCGCGCCGCAATACATCGAGGGCGTGCTGGAGGAAGTACAGGCCACCAGCGACGGCAAGTACATCAACGATTCCGGCCTGCCGCAGGATGGCGAGGAAGGTGGCGGCGATGCCGACACGCTGTCGTACGACAAGGCTGTGGCGGTGGTCACGCAGACCCGGCGCGCCTCGATCTCCGGCGTGCAGCGCCACCTGCGCATCGGCTACAACCGCGCCGCGCGGCTGGTCGAGCAGATGGAGCAGGACGGCGTGGTCAGCGCTCCGCAGCACAACGGCAACCGTGAAGTGCTGGCGCCGCCACCGCCAAAGAACTGACGGCTGGGGTCCATTAAGCGATCGCTGCGCACACTGCCAGCCTTCGCCACCATGTTCCAAGGGAATCCGATGAAACGCTTCATGCTTGCCCTGTCCGTCGTCGTGTTGACGTTGTCGCTGAGCGCGCTGGCGCACGCTGCCACCGGTCCGGCGCGCACGCGGCTGGACACGTTCGCCACTGGCCTGCATTCGCTGACCGGGCAGTTCACCCAGTCGCTGACCGACATCAACGGCCACAGCACCAAGTCCAGCTCCGGCACGCTGGCGCTGGAAGCGCCGCGCCAGTTCCGCTGGGACACGCTGGCGCCGTACAAGCAGACCATCGTGGCCGACGGCAGCCGCGTATGGATGTACGACCCGGAGCTGGAGCAGGTCACCGTGCGCATCCAGAGCACCGAAGAAGCGCACAGCCCGCTCACCGTGCTGACCGACGTCAAGCAGCTGGACCGGAACTTCAAGGTCGCCGAACAGGGCGAGCACGATGGCTTGGCTTGGCTGCGGCTCACCTCCACCGCGAAGGACCCGCAGTTCGACTACGCCGACCTCGGCTTCGACGCGAACGGCCTGGCGCGGATGACGTTCCGCGACCAGCTCGGCTCGACCACCGACATCCGTTTCTCCGGTTGGCAGCGCAATGCGTCGATTCCGCCGTCTGCCTTCAACTTCGTGCCACCGAAGGGCGCCGACGTGATCGGCGACGTGCCGGTGATCAGCACCCAGCCGCTGAAGGACTGATCCCGCGATGCCGGTGCTGCGCCAGTTGCCACGCTGGGCCTGGATCGGCGGCGGCGTGCTCGCGTTCATCGCCGGCATGGTCAACGCTGCCGGCTACATGGGCTTCCGGCACCAGTCGATCACGAACCTGACCGGTTCCAGCAGCCTGCTCGGCGTGGCACTGGGTACCGGCGACAGCGGCGAGGCATGGCACTGGGCGTTGTCGATCGGTGCTTTCGTGATCGGTGCCGTCCTCAGCGGATTGATTGTGCAGCAGCGCACGCTGAAGCTTGGCCGCCATTACGGGGTGGCACTCGTGCTGGAGTCGCTGCTGCTGTTCGCCGCGGTGCCGTTGCTGGATGCCGGCAGCTCGATCGGCCTGTACCTGGCGGCGATGGGTGCCGGGCTGCAGAACGGCATGGCCAGTACCTACAGCGGCATGGTGTTCCGGACCACGCATGTATCGGGCATGTTCACCGACCTGGGCATCTATATCGGCCAGCGGCTGCGCGGATTGGAGGTGGACACGCTGCGCATCCGCGTCTGTGTGCTGGTGGTGGTGACCTTCACTCTCGGCAGTGCGGCCGGCGCGTTGCTGTTCCGTGTGCTGCAGGAACGCACGCTGTTGATTCCGGCCGCGCTCACCGGTTTGTGCGGTGTGACCTACGGCATGTATTGCCACTACACGATGAAGTCGGTCGCAGGTATCGGTACAGACTGACAGCGGCGCGCTTCAGCTCGCGGTGGCGCAGCGATTGCGGCCGTTGTTCTTGGCCTCGTACAGCGCCTTGTCGGCACGCGACAGCCATTGTTCGATGGACTCGCCCGTATGCAGCGCGGCGATGCCGATGCTGACAGTCACCGGGATCGAGCGCCCATCGTGGGCTACCGAGGTGCTGGCCAGTGCCGCGCAGATGCGCCCGGTGATTTCCTGCGCATGCTCCAAGCTGGTGTCGGGCAGGCACAGCACGAACTCCTCACCGCCATAGCGGCCGACCAGATCGCCTTGCCGGCAGTGCTGCTTGATCACCTCGATCGCGCCGCGGATCACCGCATCGCCTGCCAGGTGGCCATGGGTGTCGTTGATCTGCTTGAACCGATCGAGGTCGAACAACGCGATGCAGACCGAGCGCCCCTGCGCCTGTTCGCGCACGCCGCCGGCCAGTTCCAGAAAACGGCGCCGGTTGTAGACGCCGGTCAATCCATCGGTGCTGGCCAGCTCATCGAGGCGCTGGTTGGCGGCGAGCAGGTCGCGCGTGTGCTCGTCGATCTGCTGTTGCAACTGGGTGGCCTGCCGGCGGAGATAGAGCGTACGCAGATGTACCAGCACGACCACCAGTGCGATCAGCAACAGGACGGCGATCAGCCGGCTGATCGTGGTCTCATACCAGCGTGGTTTGACCGTGATGGCGACACGGGTTTCGACGGTGTGGGGCTGCATGCCGTGGGTCGCCGCACGCAGGTGCAGCTGGTAGTCGCCGTGGGGCAGGTTGGTGTAGATCGCGCTGGGCAGGCTGCCCCTGGGGATCCTGGTCCAGTCGTCGTCGAGGCCTTCCATGCGGTAGCTGTAGGACGTTTCCAGCGGCGTCTGGTAGTCGAGCAGGGCGAAGTCCAGCCGCAGGTTGCGGCTGCGAGAGTCCAGCTGGATGGCCCGGCCGTCGCGGGGAAGCTGCCCGAACGGCAGCTCGTGGCCGTTGACGATGGCATGGGTGATCGTCAGCGGCGCGGCTGCGGCTGCCGGCGCCCGCCAGTGCGGCCGGATCACGGTCAAGCCGCCGAGACCGCCGAACAGCAACTCGCCACCGGGGGCGCGGGCTGCGCCCAGGTAGACGTAACTGGTGATGTGCAGACCATCGCGCGGACCAAGGTTGTGCACCGTCTGCGTGCCGTTGTCGATCATCGACACGCCGTTGGAGGTGCTGACCCACAGGTTGCCCTGATCGTCGTCCAGCATGCCGCTGATCTTGTCGTTGGCCAGTCCCTGCGCGATGCCGATGGTGCGGAAGCGATAGGGACCGCCGGGCGAATAGTGGTCGATCACGCCCAGCCCGCCGAAGGTGCTGACCCATAATCGCTGGCGCGAGTCCAGCGTGATCGAGCTGATGTAGTTCTGCGGCAGGCTGGAAGGATCGTCGCCACGATGGGTCAGGTTCTTGAAGCCGTCACGGGCCAGCGTGTTGCCGGCAATGCTGATGCCGTGGGTGGTGCCGTACCACCAGCTGTCGCCCACGCGAGCGATTTCGCGCACCGTGTCGCTGCCGAGGCTGTTCGGATCATTCGCAGCGTGCCCGACATGATCGAGTGCCCCGCCAGCCGTGTCGTAGCGATACAGGCCGTCATAGGTGCCGATGAGAATGCGCGAGCCATCCCGTTGCAGGCTCAGAACCGGCTTGTTCTCCAGTGCGGGCAGTATCGAAGGCTGGATCGCCAGCGTATCCGGATTGATCCGGGCCAGGCCCTGGGTGCCGACCAGGATCGAACCATCAGCCGTTTCGACGAAGGTCTGCACGTCGCGGTGAAGCTGGTTGCCGCTCAGCTGCAGGTGGCTCATGCGGCCGGCCGCGAGGTCGATCATGTCGATCCGGCCCGAGCCCAGGCCGAGCCAGATGCGGTGGCGCGTATCGACGTAGATCCCGCGCACGCTGGTGTCGCTCAGCGCGTTCTGTTCCAGCGGCGAGGGCAGCAGCGAGAAAGCCATGCGCGCATTGGGATTGGTGTGTGCGAGGCCGAGGTCGGTCGCGACCCAGATGTTGCCCGAACGATCCTGCAGCAGGCTGCGCACCGAGTCGCCCGGCAACGAAGAGGCGATCGCGGCATCGTGCTTGATCTGGCGCAGTTGGCTGTCGCCCACGGTATACGCGAGCACGCCGCTGCCGTCGGTGGCGAGCCACACCGTGTTCGGCGTGACCTCCAGAAGATCGCGCACGGTGGACTGCTGGACACCGTTCCGAAAGCCGCTGAAGCCCGGCACCGGATGCCATTGGCCATCGGTATCGCGATAGGCCGCACCGGCTTGCCCGCTGCCCACCCACAGCCGGCCGGCACGATCCTCGTGGAGGGCCCAGATCTGGTTGCCCAGCACGCTGGCCACGATGCCGGCTGGATACTCGGGCCGTTCGAACGTCGTTGTGCCGGCACGGCGGACGAACAGCCCATTGTTGTTGCCCAGCCACAGATTGCCGGCGCGATCCTGCATCACGCTGAAATTGCGCGGTGCGGCGCCTGCGCCGATTTGCAGCCGGGTAATCGCGTTGGTGCGCAGATCGAGGTGATCCAGTCCCGCATCGGTGGCGATCCAGACACCGCCGGCATGATCATCGGCGAGGTCGTAGATCTTGCTGTCCGAAGTGCCGTTCGCGCCGATCGGATAGCTGCGGAAACGATTGGTGGCCGGATCGAGACGTACCAGCCCGCCAGCGTTGGTGCCGATCAGCAGGCCGCCGTCGGGCAGCGCGAGCAGGCTCCGCACATAGGCATCGGGCAGCCCCGCGTTGCTATCGCTGCGGGTGTCGAACACCTGCGTGCGATAGCCGTCATAGCGGGCCAGGCCCACCATCGTGCCGACCCAGATCAGGCCGCGCTGATCCTGCGCGATCGAGGTGATGATCGACTGTGGCAGCCCTTCGACGGTGCCGGCCTGATCGAACCAGGGTGCGTTGAACGGCGCCCATGGATCGCTGCCTGCGCTGACCGAACCACACAGGAAAAACAGCAGAAGCAGCCCGACGAGGCTCGGGGCATGACGATGGATTCGGTGAGGTAATCCGCTCATGCGCTGCCTGACATGCAGTATCGCCGTGCGCAGGTACGACCTGCCACGACTGTCCTTCCTCTGGAAGGAATCGGCGTCCTCACCTTCACTTGCTTCTGCCCCCCGGCGGTGCGCTGCGGATCAAGGCCGCAAAACGAAAGGGCATCATAGCGGCAATCTGCCCCGTCCTGATGACCGGCAGCCCGCTGGGCATGCCGTATCATGCCGGCATGTCACGTTCCATCCCGACGCCCACGCCCGGCCTGTTCGCCGAACCCGACGCGCTCAAGCCGCTGGCCGAGCGCATGCGCCCGCGCAGTCTCGACGAGATCGTCGGCCAGCAGCGCCTGGTCGGCCCGGACAAGGCGCTGCGCCGTGCGCTGGAAGCCGGCAAGATCCATTCGATGGTGCTGTGGGGCCCGCCCGGTTGCGGCAAGACCACCCTGGCGCTGCTGGTGGCGCGCTATGCCGATGCGGATTTCCGTGCGATCTCCGCGGTGCTGTCCGGCCTGCCGGACGTGCGCAAGGCGCTGGCCGAGGCCGAGGTGAATTTCGCCCAGGGCCGACGCACCGTGCTGTTCGTCGACGAGGTGCACCGCTTCAACAAGACCCAGCAGGATGCCTTCCTGCCGCATATCGAAAAAGGCGTGATCATCTTCATCGGCGCGACCACCGAAAATCCCTCGTTCGAACTGAACTCCGCACTGTTGTCGCGCTGCCGCGTACACGTGCTGGAGCCGATCTCGACCGATGACATCGTGGCTGCACTCAAGCGTGCGCTGACCGACAGCGAGCGCGGCCTCGGCGACATGCAGCTGCAGATCAGCGATGCCTCGCTGGAATCGATCGCCCAGGCCGCCGACGGCGACGTGCGCCGCGCGCTGACCCTGCTGGAAATCGCCGCCGAGCTGGCCGAGAACCACCACATCGACGACACCACGCTGACCCAGGTGCTGGCCGACCGCACGCGCCGCTTCGACAAGATGGGCGAGCAGTTCTACGACCAGATCTCGGCGCTGCACAAATCCGTGCGCTCGTCCGATCCCGATGCGGCGGTGTACTGGCTGTGCCGCATGCTCGATGGCGGCGTCGATCCGCTGTACCTGGCGCGGCGGATGACCCGCATGGCGGTGGAAGACGTCGGCCTGGCCGAGCCGCGCGCCTGGCGCATGGCGCTGGATGCGTGGGATACCTATGAGCGCCTCGGCAGTCCCGAAGGCGAGCTGGGGCTGGCGCAGCTGGCGATCTGGCTGGCGATCTCGCCCAAGAGCAACGCGGCCTACATGGCCTACAACAAGGCCCGCGCCGCGATCCGCGAAGGCGGCACGCTCGAAGTGCCGATGCACCTGCGCAACGCGCCGACCAAATTGATGAAAGGCCTCGGCTACGGCAAGGGCTATCAGTACGACCACGACGCGGAAGGCGGCATCGCGCTGGATCAGCAATGCCTGCCCGACGAGCTGGCTGGAAGCGTGTTCTACGAACCGGTCGATCGCGGGCTGGAGTTGCAGCTGCGCGAGAAGCTGCTGGCCCTGCGCGCGGCGCGCGAGAAGGCACGCAGCAAGTAGCGCGACAGGCATCCGCGGCTGCTGCGCGCGCCCTTGCACGGCTTTCGAGGTCCGACTTAGATTCGGGCCATCAACCGGGGAGGGCGAATCATGCGTGTACTCGTGGCGGGTCTGATCGGCGGCATCATGATGTTTGTCTGGGGCGTGGCGGCACACATGGCGCTGGGGCTGGGCGAGGTCGGCATCAAGCTGCCCACCAACGAAAACGTCGCACTCAGCGGCCTGCAACAAGGCCTGGGCGAACAAGCCGGCGTATACATGTTGCCGTCGCTGGATCCCGGGAAAATGGGCGATGCGGCCGAAGTGAGGGCGTATTCGATCAAGGCTGTCCGCTCGCCATACGCCTTCGTGGTGTACCAGCCGCAAGGCACCGACATGACCCAGATGGGACCGCAGATCGGCCGGCAGTGGGCGTCCGATACCCTGAGCGCGCTGGCGCTGGCGTTCGTGATGGGGCTGGCCGTGGTCGGCTTCCGCCGCCGTCTCGCCATCGCGGCGGCGGCCGCGCTATTCGCCTGGCTCAGCACCATGCTGCCGTACTGGAACTGGTACCGCTTCCCGCTCGACTTCACTCTTGCCGCGTTGGTCGAGCAGCTCGTCGGCTGGCTGATCGCCGGTGCCGCGATGGCGTGGTGGCTGGGCCGCAGCGAACGCAAGCTGGCAAGCTGACCTTCCAACCGTTCGCCCTGAGCGCAGCGAAGTCGAAGGGCCGCCCTTCGACTTCGGCCCTGTGGGCCTACGCTCAGGGCGAACGGATCTATTGGCGGCACGGTTCGCGTTCCCTGGTTGCATTGCGGCAACAGCCACCAGACAGCGATAATTCGCGGTTCAAGCCTTCATCTGGACTCGATCATGCTGGATCCCGCACTGCTGCGTTCGCGCCTTGCCGAAACCGCCGCACGCCTCAAGGAAACCCGCAACTTTGATCTCGACGTGTCCGCCGTCGAGGCGCTGGAGAGTTCGCGCAAGCAGCTGGCGATGGAGACGCAGGAGCTGCAGAACCTGCGCAACACGCGCTCCAAGTCGATCGGCCAGGCCAAGGCGAAGGGCGAGGATGTCGCTGCCCTGATGGCCGAAGTCGCCGGTCTCGGCGACAAGCTCAAGGCCAACGAGCAGGCACTGGCCGAGGCGCAGGCGAAACTCGCCGAGATCGCGCTGGGTATTCCCAACATCCCGCACGAGTCGGTGCCGGTCGGCAAGGACGAGCACGACAACGTCGAGACAAGCCGCTGGGGCACACCGCGCAGCTTCGATTTCGCGGTGAAGGATCACGTCGAGCTGGGTGAGCGTCATGGCTGGCTCGACGGCGACGCCGGCGCCAAGCTCTCCGGTGCGCGCTTCACCGTGCTGCGCGGCCAGCTCGCGCACCTGCATCGCGCGCTCGGCCAGTTCATGCTCGATCTGCACACCGGCGAGCACGGCTACCTCGAATGCAACGTGCCGGTGATCGTCAACGCCGACAGCATGCAGGGCACCGGCCAGCTGCCGAAGTTCGAGGAAGACCTGTTCGCCACCCAGGTCAACGACACCAGGCGCTACCTGATCCCCACCGCCGAAGTCTCGCTGACCAACCTGGTGCGCGACACCATCCAGGACGCCGACGCGCTGCCGCTGCGGATGACCGCGCACACGCTGTGCTTCCGCGCCGAGGCCGGCAGCTACGGCCGCGACACCCGCGGCATGATCCGCCAGCACCAGTTCGAGAAGGTCGAGATGGTGCAGATCGCTCGCGCCAACGAGTCGTATGCGCAGCTGGAGGAAATGGTCGGCCACGCCGAGAAGGTGCTGCAAAAACTCGGCCTGCCGTATCGCAAGTTGCTGTTGTGCACCGGCGACATGGGCTTCGGCTCGACCAAGACCTACGACCTTGAAGTATGGCTGCCCAGCCAGCAGACCTATCGCGAAATCTCCAGCTGCTCCAACTGCGAGGACTTCCAGGCACGCCGCCTGCAGGCCCGCGTGCGCAACGCCGACACCGGCAAGCCCGAACTCGTGCACACCTTGAACGGCTCCGGTCTCGCCATCGGCCGCACGCTCATCGCGGTGATGGAGAACTACCAGAACGCCGACGGCTCGATCGGCGTGCCCGAAGCCTTGCGTCCGTACATGGCCGGGCTGGACCGCATCGCATGAACTCGCCGGCACCCGTTCGCGGAAAGTGGGACAAGGTCGAGTTCTACACCAGCTACTTTCTGCTGCTCGTGCTGGTCTCCTTCATCGGCACCCGGCTTGGCTTCGCCACCGTGTGGCAACTGCCGACCATCGACTTCGTCCTCTCGGTGATCGCGATGCTGCTGCTCATCGCCAGCTTCTGGTTCGGCCGCCAAAGCCGCCGCTGGCGCCTGTGGACCATCGCCTTCGCCACCGCCACCCAGATCGTGCCGATGGTGATCCGCGAACCCGTGCTGCTGTTCCCGCTGATCGGTGCACTGATCCCGATCGCGATCCTGGTGGGGTGTCTGATGGCGCTGTCGAAGAAGGGCGCAGACGTTCGTCCCCCGCAGGGCTCCTGACCCCCGCCGGCAGCGTACGTCGGCTGACGACAAGTTCCGCAGGGATGGTCGAGCGCTTCAAGGTCGCCGTCATGGAATCTTCATCAGTCGGCGTTGCCCTGTGACGTCGAAGGCCGGGAGGCCTTACCAGTAAAGAATCAAGCCGCCTCGTGGGCGGCTTCGAATCTCCATGCTTCCCAGGGTGACATCACGGTTTCATGCGCCCGATTTCCTGATCGATCCCGCTGCGAAGCCGCTTCGCCAACGCCGGATTTTCCACGTACCGGATGCTTGATCGAAGAGCCTGCAAATCCTGTCGCCAGCCAAGCTTGTCTGCCAGACGACGCAGCGAACGGCTAGATGGCGCTTTGCGTTTGACCGCTTCGAGACCTTTCCAACTGGCCGAGGCCTTGGTCCCATTCAATGTTTCGAGTTGCAGCCGAAGGCGACGCACACGCTTGCGCCAACGATGTATACGGCTCGACGAACCTTCTGCCCGCGCAGCACCATGCGCCTTCTCCAGGCGCTTCAGGCTGCGCAGGACACCGTTGCGCACCATCTTCCTCGTCAGCTCAGTCCATGGCAGATCCGCTATCGCCAGTTCGATCCGGCTTATCCGGGCGCGCCGTTTCGAAAAATCCGGATCGCGGCGCAATGCGGCGTCAAGCAAAAGGTCGCGGCGGTGCTTCAGCTGACCGGATATCTTCTTCCAGTACGGCTGGCGATCGTTTGCCAGCTTGGCTGCAGTCTCCACCACCACCTGGGCGTCGCGAAGCACGGACAAGCCATCGGCCAATCGATCCAGCGATTTGTCGATTGCATCAAACTCCGCGCCGAAAACGTCCCGGCCCAGGGCCAGCGTCCCCCGAAGCCTGCGGATCGCTTTGCGGGCCGCGTGCACAGCCAGGTGACGATCACGCTTCTTTTCGAGCGCCTGCCGCACTTCGTGCGCCTGCCTGGACGCAACTGCAGCCAGTTCCAGCCCCAACAATTTCGATGCCATATGCCGCAGGCTTCATTGGAAGACAGACAACCAGTCTAGTCCGGCGAACCTCTCCTCGCGCAGCATTCGCAAGCGACATGGCAGTCATCTTCGGCCAGCCATGAGCCGGGCCAGACCGCTGCGTTGGCTAGCGGCGCGACTGGCCGTACAATGCGGGCTCCGCGGAGAGATGGCCGAGCGGTTCAAGGCAGCAGGGGCTTGACGCGTAGGCAGGAAGCCGAAGCGAACATCGACGAAGCCGCTGGCCCCGAAGGGGTGGAGGGCAGGATGCCCGTAGCAAAACTGCCGTAGTGGCGCGCATCGCGCGCCTTGCAGCAGACATCGAGTTCTGGAGAGATGGCCGAGTGGTTTAAGGCAGCAGTCTTGAAAACTGCCGTAGGTGTGAGCCTACCGTGGGTTCGAATCCCACTCTCTCCGCCAGAAACGCAAAACGCCCCCACACGGGGCGTTTTGCGTTTCTGGCAGTGACGACTGGGTGAGAACCCACCGGTTCGACGAATTCGTCTGGAACGAATTCGGACAGCCGCAGGCCGGCCCCGTAGCGCGCAGCGCGAAGGGGTGAGGCTCAGGATGAGCCGAACAATCCCACTCGTCACGCCGCCACTCCCATTAATAAGTGACTCTGACCCGCTTAGATCGCATGATGCCTATCGGATTTTTCGCAAAGACCCGAAAGTCGCCCAACCTATTTGGAGGTTGCTGGGCTAGGAGCCAGCTTCTGCTTATTTTTCGCTGCGTAGTCCTGGACCAGCTTCGTGAACCAAGGGCAAAATCCCTGCTGCATTTTCGATGAAATGGCTGATTCGGCAGGGTCCGGATCATCGGGATTGTCGATCTGAAAAGGCTTGTCCGACCCATTGCCAAGCTCTATCAGATTCGGAAAAAGAGGGTTTGCAGAATCTCGGTTCTGAAGCTCGATCGTCCCGGCGTCGCGGTTCACATGGATTCGAAGACGAGCAAACGTCCTAACGCGGTTATCCACTAAATCGAAGACTTCAACGTTTGCCCCAAAAAGAGAATTGGAACCGCGCACTTGTAAACGAGGATATGGGGAAACCATGCAGACTTTAGGACTTGCGAACTCTCCGTCTATCACACCGTCTTTTGATTGGATTTTGAACACAATGGTGTCGTTCGCTGTCTTTGCTGAGTAGCGAGGCCGGCTGTCATAGCCAGTCGGATCATTGGTCCACTCACCGTTATACTGAGCATCCTTTCGCATCACCGCGGCGACATCCGACAGATTTCTCCGCACGTCCACCCAATTTGCAACCAACAACGCCACCACGGCTGCCACGACTATTCCGATCAAAGAAACAACGATGATCGGACTCAACCATCCGGCTCTAGCTTTGATCGTCGACGGTGCTGCCTTCTCGCCCCGTGTTCGTTGGTCAAGCAAGCGTTTGTAGTGCGGTTCCCTTGCCACGATCGAGTCCACTCCCCTGATTGCTCCACGAATCCTGCCAGCACCGAGCTCAGGACGCTACTACGGGGAATATCCGTCTAGGCCACCGCGCGCGGCTTGGGATAAGCACCCGGTCATCGGTTCCACCTGACGTGGATGGCGTAGACGGCTTGCGACCATTGAGGATTGCCCGCACCATTGATGCGCCCAAAGGCAAAAGGATTTCACGAGTCGTCGATTACCGAGACATCAGGGAATTCAAACGCGTCGGTCGGTATCTCGGCGAGACTTACACCGTGCTCGCATGGGCAGAAGGCGGAAAATTCTTCCTGAGCGCGATCGACATCACGGGATACCCTCGAGTCGAAGAGAAAGATTTGCCCGGATGCGATTCGCTGGACGAAATCATGGCCTTTGGAATGAAGCGCGCCAGGGAATACATTGACGAGCTGTGAGCTTGTCATTGCTGCGAAACATGATTGGTGAAAAAGGTGTCTGAAAAAGGTGTCAGGGACAATTCCTAGAAGCTGC
The DNA here is from genome assembly GCA_027307195.1 of Rhodanobacter sp. Classification (GTDB taxonomy): domain Bacteria; phylum Pseudomonadota; class Gammaproteobacteria; order Xanthomonadales; family Rhodanobacteraceae; genus Rhodanobacter. Next base: position 17,104 of record DAHUXL010000144.1, read on the forward strand.
TGGGGGTGAATCGGTTCCGCTCGTGCGTCGAAACCATGGCCGACCGTTTCGCAGCGGTGCGCCAGATCCGCCAACCACTACGTTCCTCAACTTCCCCCTGTCACCATTTTTGCTTCACCCCCACCTCCCTCCTTGAGCACCTTAAAAATTTTCGCCACTATGCCCGTAGCGCCCATGCAAACCGGCGCTCAACGGCCACGCCTGCATTCCGCAGCCTTGGCATCCAAGGGGGCGATGATGACAAGGATGTTGCGTCTGGGCTGCCTGGGCATCGGCGCCTTGCTCGCAAGCCACGCTTGGGCTGACGGCTGCCAGTTGAAGGATTACGGCACGTTGCCGGTGGACATGGTCGGCGGGCAAGCCACGACCCTGGTGAAGATCAACGGGGCCGATACGCGCTTCGTCCTGGATACCGGGGCTTTCTTCAACACCATGTCGCGTGCCAACGCGTTGTCGCTGGGACTCAATCTGCGGCCTGCGCCATTTGGTTTTCGCATCGGTGGCATCGGAGGCACGGCGGATGTCCAGTTCACTCAGGTGAAGGATTTCGGCATCCTCGATACGACGCTCCACAAGATCGCCTTCATCGTCGGTGGTACGGATGCGGGCCATGGATTGCTCGGTGCCAACCTGCTTGATCTGGTCGATCTCGAAATCGATCTGGCGCATGGCAAATTGACCTTGTTCAGTGCGGTCGACTGCAAAAAACACTCGCTGGCCTATTGGTCCAGGGATGGCAAATACAACGAGGCCGACATCGTGTCGACCGGCAACGAGCACGACCGGCGCACTTTTTTCAACGTGGTGATAAACGGCAAGAAGGTGCGGGCGGTACTCGATTCGGGGGCCTATGCCACCGTGCTCACCCGTCGCGCTGCCGAGCGGGCCGGCATCGACCTTGATGCGCCAGACGTCAAGGCTGGCAGTAGCAGCATCGGCATTGGCGCCAGGTCGGTCAAGACATGGACGGTGCGCATTGATTCGTTCTCGGTCGGCACGGAAACCATCCAGCACAGTCAGATGCAGGTGCTTGACACAAACATGGGTGACACCGACATGCTGCTCGGGGTGGATTTCCTGCTCGCCCATCACATGTTCATCGCCAACAGCCAGCGGAAAGCTTATTTCACGTACAACGGCGGCCGCGTGTTCACCTTTGCCGACGCGCCGAGCGACAGCGATAAACCCGATGCCGGCACTGCTGCGGACGACACCGGCGCCATGCCCAGGACCGCGCCCGATTACGCTCTGCGTGGCGAAGCTCGTCTGTCGCGCGGCGAAGCGAAGGCTGCCGTGGCCGATCTGGACGAGGCGATCCGCATGGCGCCCGATCAAGCCGCTTACTACGTTGCCCGTGCGCGGGCACGTACGGCGAACAAACAGCCTGATGCGGCGCTCGACGATCTGGACAAGTCCCTGAGCCTGGACCCGAAGAATGTCGATGCCTTGCTGCTGCGCGCCGAACTTCGTTTCGTGCACAAGGACCGCACGGGTGCGACAGCCGACGTGACGGCGGCAAGCACCTTGGCGCCGGCGGGCTCAACCCAGGCGCGCACGATTGCCGGTCTCTACGTCCAGCTCGATCAACCCGCTGCGGCGCTGCCCATGCTCGATGACTGGATTCGGCTGCATGCCCATGACGCCATGCTCGGCGCGGCGCTCAACCAGCGCTGCTGGGCGCGTGGACTGAGCAATCAGATGCTTGATGACGCCTTGAAGGATTGTCGCAAGGCGATCAAGCGTGATGGCGAAAAGCCGGCCTACCTCGACAGTCTCGGCATGGTGCGGTTGCGACTGGGACACTATGCCGAATCAATCAAGGCCTACGAGCAGGCCGTCGCGCAAAACCCGCATGCCGCATGGTCACGCTATGGCCTTGGCCTGGCGAAGATCCGCAGTGGCCAGGCGGACGCGGGCCGTGCCGATCTGGTCGCCGCGCGTGCGCTCGATCCGGACATCGAGGTGCGTGCCACCAGGTTTGGTCTGGCCGGGGCGGGGCCATAGGTCGCGTGGGAAATATTCCCGGACACGATCTGCAGCACCATCGGCGGGGTCGAAGGCGCGACTGGATCGCTTGATCGTCTTCGACCAATTGTCATCCAGGATCGACCCAACCTCGGCTACAGTGGAGCTTCACCACTGCTGAGGTTTGATCATGAGTAAAGACAAATCGCACAAAAAGGACAAGTCGAAAAAGCACGACCTGTTTTCATTGATGCTGGAACAGAGTGAAGTCTTCAGGGACATGGTGGCGCACTTTCAGAGCGCCTGGGCGCCGAAAATGTTCGTGCACATGAGTGGTGAGGCAGCCAACACGGCTCCGGCTTCGGAGACGGTGGTTGCGAAGAAGCCGACCCGGGCTGCCAGGTCCGCGAAGAAACCTGTCACGAAGAAGGTTGCACCGGTATCGAAGAAGGCGGCGGCCGCACCAGCCACGAAGAAACCAGAAATCGCAACGAAGAAGAGTGCCAAGAAGGCTTCAGGTGCGAAGAGCCCCGCACCTGTCGTGACAAAGAAGAGCGCGGTCAAGACAGCGCGGCGTCCGGCAAAGAAAGGCTCGCCAGGGAAATAGCCGTCTGCGCACTCGGGGATAGACAGCCTGTCGCTGTCCCCGGGTGGTCTGCTGAAACGGTCTGCGGATTCCGGTCCCGTGGGATCGGGGTGAGGCTGCAACAACAGCCTCACCCCCGGGCAGGGACTCTCGGGTCCGGGTAAGTGACGCAACCGACACCGATCACTTCCCCCAGGTCGCAAACATCACCACCGCCGCCGCTGCCATCGCCAGCGTCGCCACCCACCCGAACACCTTCAACGGCCACGGCATGGTGAACTTGCCCATGACCTTGCGGCTGGATCCCATCAGCATCATCACGATCATCAACGGCACGGCGGCCACGCCGTTGATCACGGCACTCCAGTACAGCGCCTTGATCGGATCGAGTGGGGTCAGGTTCAAGGCGATGCCGGCGAGGCTGGCGAAGGTCAGCACGCCGTAGAAAAACTTGGCCTGGAGTGGCTTGTACTGCAGGCCGCTGCGTTGGCCGAAGGCGCCGGCCGCGGCATAAGCGGTGGCGCCGGCCAGTACCGGCACGGCCAGCAGGCCGGTGCCGATGATGCCGGCCGCGAACAGCGCGAATGCCAGATTGCCGGCCAGCGGGCGCAGCGCTTCGGCGGCTTCGGACGAGGACTGGATGTCGATCTTGCCGTGGGCGTGCAACACCACGGCGGCGGTGAGGATGATGAAGAACGAGATCAGGTTGGAGAAGATCATCCCCACCGTGGTGTCGATCCCGATGCGGCGCAGGGCGCTTGGTGCCTGCAGCGGCGCTCGCCGCAATGATTTTCGCCGCTTGTTCGAGCCGATCTCTTCGACTTCCTGCGCTGCCTGCCAGCAGAACAGGTAGGGGCTGATCGTGGTGCCGAGCAGGGCGACCAGACCGACGGCGTATTTGGCGTTCCAGCTGATCGGTGGCACCACCAGGCTCTTGAGCACGGCCAGCCACGGCACGTCGATGACCAGCACGGTGGCCACGTAGGCAAACAGGCTCAGCGTGAGCAGCTTGAGGATCGGCGAGTAGCGCGTGAATGGAATGAAGATCTGCAGCACCAGCGACAGCACGGCGAAACCTGCGGCATACAGCAGCGCCGGTCCGCCGATCAGCAGTTTCAGCGCGGCGCCCATGGCGCCGATGTCCGCGGCCAGGTTGATCACGTTCGCGATGAGGACGGAGGCCATCAGGACATACACCAGGGTGTGTGGATAGTGCTTGCGCATGCCATCCATCAGGCCGTGGCCGGTGACCCGTCCGATGCCGGCACTGATCGCCTGGATCGCGATCATCAGCGGCATCGTCACCAGGACGCACCACAGCATGCCGTAGCCAAATGCGGCGCCTACTTGCGAGTAGGTGGCAATGCCGCTGGGGTCATCGTCGGCCGCGCCGGTGATCAGGCCCGCGCCGAGATCTGCCCATGCCGGCTTTTCGATGCCGCCGTCTTCGGTGTTTTCACGATCGACCATGAGATGTTTCCGCTGCTGCTTGAATACCGGAGTTGGCGTGAGGCACGGGGACAGAGTGTCCCTGCGGCGGCAGCATGGATGTGTCCGTGCGGTGCGGATGTGAACCTCGCCTTGCCGGCCTGCGGGCTGGCCGGTGTGTCCGGGATCTGGCGCATGGGGCGACGATCAGCTCTGGTGCTGTTCAAACCCCGATGCGGTTGGCCCTTCGGCACCTGCGATCAAACTGCTGTTTCATCCACTCGCCCCGACGCCACTCCGATTGCCTCCAGCAACTGCTCGCCGCCAAACGGCTTGCGCAGGAATACTCCGCGCTCGGGAATCTCGGCGCAGTGAACCTCGGGATCGGCGGTGATCACGACGACGGCGATGCGGGGGTAGCGGTCGATCGCCTTCTGGCAGAGATCGATGCCGCTGACGCTGCCGCTCAGGATGACGTCGGCGACGATGACGTCGATGCTCGGCGCATTTTGCATGTGGCTGATCGCGCCCGCCGAACCGCGCACCCGAATGGTCTGAAAGCCCTCGGTGGCGGACAGGTGCAGGTCGATGGATTCCAGCACGAGGTCATCGTCGTCGACGATGAGTACGGTTTTCTTTGCTTCCACAGATTTCCCCCGAAATCATTCAGCGCCGTCCAGCATATTCTAGTCCGGTGCCAACGGGGCCTGACTCACGTCAATGCAAGAAATTGCCGTGCAGGACACCGGATCGCTCAGCCCTTCACATCAGGCACCTTGACCGTGCTGCCACTGCCGCGCTTCAGCAACCAGGCCAGTACCGGCGGCGTGACCATGGCGGTGAGCAGCGACATCGCCACGATGATGGCGTAGATGCGGTTGTTGAAGACGCCGGCGGCGAAGCCGAGGCTGGCGATCACCACGCCGACTTCGCCGCGCGGCACCATGCCGAAGCCGATGATGGTGGCGCTGCGCTTGCCCAGCGACAGGGAGCCGAGCCAGCCGCCGATCAGCTTGGAGACGATCGCGATCGCGGTGACCGCGGCCAGCATCAGCAGCGCATCGGCGCTGGCCAGTTCGCGCAGGTCGATCTTGCTCCCGGTGACCACGAAGAAGAACGGCGTGAGCAGGGCGAGCAGCGGCATGGTCTGCTGTTCCAGCGTGTGCTGCTGGCGCGTTTCCGAGGCGATCATGCCGGCCAGGAACGCGCCGATGATTGCGGCCAGCCCGAACAGGGTAGACAGGTAGGCCAGGCCGAGGCATAGCGCCAGCACGATCATCAACGGCGAATGCGGGCCAAGCGGTTTTTCCAGCCAGCTGGAGTTCCAGCGCATCACCCGCGCGCCGCCGAGGCCGACCACGGCGATGAAACCGATCGCACCGGCCAGCACCAGCAGCAAGTGCGACAGGTTGAAACCGCCGCCGCCCTGCATCGACACCACCACGCCGAGCAGCAACATGGCGAGAATGTCGTCGATCACGGCGGCACCGAGGATCACCTTGCTCTCGATCCGCTGCAGTGCGCCCAGTTCCTGCAGCACGCGGGCGGTAATGCCGGCCGAGGTGGCGACGAAGGCGGCGGCGATGAACAGCGACTTGTCCCATTCGAAGCCGTTGCCGTGCGCCCACACGCTGCCCATGCCAAACGGCACCAGCACGCCCAGCACGCCGACCAGAAACGCCACCTTGCCGACTTTCTTCAGGTCCTCCAGCCGCGTTTCCAGGCCCACCGCGAACAGCAGCAGCACCACGCCGATTTCGGCCAGTACGTCGAGCGGCGTGCCGGTGGCGATCTGTTCGGGGGTGATCCAGCCGAGCAGGGAAGGGCCGATCACGCAGCCGGCGGCGATCTCGCCGACCACGCCGGGCAGCTTCAGCCGCTGCGCGATCTCGCCGCCGATCTGCGCGGCGACGAACACGATGAACAGGGTGAACAGTATGTCGCTGGCGTGATGCATGCGGTGCAAGTCCGTACAGTCGGCAGAGCCTGCATGCTACATGCACGTCGGCGCGCGGTGGCAGCGCCGATCGCGCGTTTGGTTACTCGGTCACGGCGGTTCCGGGCAGCGGGCGATCGTGCCGCAGCCGACTGAACACGCGGCTGGCCGCGGCGGTGATCGCTGCCAGCAACAGCACCGTCCAGCGGAACGCCACCACGTAGTCGTCGTGCGCATGACCTTGCAGCATCGCTTCCATCAGGAGGGTGGACAGCGCGATGCCGAAGCTCATCGCGAGGTACTGCGCAGTCGAAGCCATCGACGAAGCCATCGAGGCGTGCTGGATGTCCAGGTCGTTGTAGATCAGCGTGTTCATCGCGGTGTACTGCAGGCCGGCGAAACAGCCATAAAGATAGGTCAGCAGCGCGATCAGCCAGACCGGCGAGCCCGGTCCGAGCAGGGCGAACGTGGCCAGCAACACAGCCACCATCAGCGTGTTGCCGAGCAGCAGGCGGCGGTAGCCGAAATGGATCAGCGCACGATGGATCACCCACTTCGCGCTGATCGAGCCGAGCGCCTGCGGCACCATCATCAGGCCAGCCATCAACGGCGACCAGCCACAGCCCACCTGCAGGAACAGCATCAGCAGCAGGAACATGCCGGAGATGCCGAGCCGGGTGAACAGGCCGCCGGCCAGTGCGACCGATACGCTGCGCACTTTCAACAGCCTCAGGTCGGCGACCGGGTGCGCGGTGCGCCGGCTGTGCCACACGTAGATCGCGCCCAGCAGCACGGCAGTCGCGCTGCACAGGCCGATCGGCGTCCACGGCACCGGTTTGCTGCCGGCCAGTTCCGACGCGGTGAGCAGCAACGCCGAAGCGGCGGCAAACAGCAGGAAGCCGAGCAGGTCGAAGCGATTGGCGCGATCGAGTCGGTAGTCGGGCATGTCGCGCTGGTTCATCCACACGCCGGCGATCGCCACCGGCACGTTGATCAGGAAGATCAGCCGCCACGAGGTGAACTGCACCAGCGCGCCGCCGAGCAGCGGCCCGAGTACCGAGCCGAGCAGGCCGAACGTGGCGACCGTGCTCATCGCGCGCACGAACTCGCGCTTGTCGATGCTGCGCACCAGCACGTAGCGGCCGACCGGCATCAGCGAGGCGCCACCCACACCTTGCAGCACGCGCGCGGCGACCAGTTGCGGCAGCGTCTGCGCGACGCCGCACAGCAGCGAGCCCACGCCGAACACGATGATCGCGATGCCGAACACCCGTCGCGTGCCGAGCCGGTCGCACAGCCACGGGCTGGCCGGGATCAGGATCGCCAGGGTCAGCACGTAGCTGGTCAGCGCAGTGCGCATGCCCAGCGGAGTCACCTGCAGCGCCTCGGCCATCGCGGGCACGGCAGTGTTGACCACGGTGGAATCCAGCGCCTGCATGAAGAATGCAGCAGCGACCAGCCACAGCAGGCCGCGAAAGCGTTCGCGCGAGGACATCCCGGACAGATCAGGCTCGGGCAGACCGGTGGAAACCGGCGCTGGTGTGGACACAGCGGAGGCGGCAGCGTGGAGGTCCGCGGCGGCTTGGTGGGGCATTGGCCGGCATGATACCTGCTATGACAGCTTGCTTTTCGTGAGCGGTATCCGCAGAGTCAGCCTTGTTTCATCTGCCGGTCATGCCCAGATAGGTATTGGCGGCCATTTACGACCACACGCGCCGGGGCGGTTTCGTTCCGGCGCGTGCTTTTGTGCGGCAGGAGCCGCAAATATCAGGAAAAGCCATGAGCAGCAAACCACCGATCACTGTTTCACGCATCGACCTGGCCCGCATCGAAGCGTTGCTGGAGCGCCTGCCTGCCGTCGAGGCCGCGAATCTCGACGCGCTGCGTGCCGAGCTCGATCGTGCCGACGTGGTCGAGCCGGCGGCGATGCCGGCGCATACGGTGACGATGAACTCCGTCGTCACGTTCGAGGATGAGAGCAACGGCGAAAAACTCACCCTGACCCTGGTCTATCCGGCTGCGGCCGGCGCGCCAGGCACGGTGTCGATCCTGGCGCCGGTGGGCAGTGCCTTGCTCGGGCTGGCCCGTGGCCAGCAGATCGACTGGCCGACCCCGGATGGCCGCAAACGCCGCCTGAAAGTGCTGGAAATCGCCTATCAGCCGGAAGCGGCGGGGCACCTCCACCGCTGAGTGTCGCGGCAGGCGACCGGAATTCGTCGGGATCGCTAAACTGCGGGAGATCCAGAGGAGACCCGCATGACCGAACGCCCGGCCCCTGCCGAAACCGTCGCCCGCGCCGCCGCGCTGCGGGCGCAGATCGAGCAGGCCAACTACTGCTATCACGTGCTCGACGAGCCGGAGATCACCGACGCCGAGTACGACCGCCTGATGCGCGAGCTCGAAGCGCTGGAAGCCGAATACCCAGTGCTGGCTTCGATCGATTCACCGACGCGCAAGGTGGGCGCGCGGGCGCAGGGCGGTTTTGCGGAGGTGAGGCACCAGTTGCCGATGCTGTCGCTCGGCAATGCATTCGAGCAGGACGGCGGGACCGAGCGCGAGCGCTTCCGCGAAGTGGCCGAGTTCGAGCGGCGCATCGAGCACACGCTGAAACGGACCGAACCGGTCTTTTCGGTCGAGCCGAAGCTGGACGGCCTGGCGATCAGCCTGCGCTACGAGCACGGCGTCTTCGTGCAGGGCGCTACCCGTGGCGACGGTGAGACTGGCGAGGATGTGACCGCAAACCTGCGCACGGTGCGTGCGATCCCGTTGAAGTTGCGCGGCAAGGGCTGGCCCGACGTGCTGGAAGTGCGCGGCGAAGTGGTCATGCTGCGCAAGGATTTCGAGGCGTTCAACAAGTACGCCCGCGCGCATGACGAGAAGCCGCTGGCGAATCCGCGCAATGGTGCGGCCGGCTCGCTGCGCCAGCTCGATCCGGCGATCACCGCGAAGCGGCGGCTGAGTTTCTTCGCCTACGCGATCGGCGTCGTCGAAGGTGGCGAACTGCCGTCGACGCATTCCGCCACGCTGCGGCAATTGCGCGAGTGGGGGTTTCCGGTATCGCCGGAAGTGGATACCGCGCGCGGCTTCGACGGCCTGCTCGCATACTTCCGCCGCATCGGTGCGAAGCGCGATGCCTTGCCGTACGACATCGACGGCGTGGTCTACAAGCTGGACGACTACGCCGGCCAGCGCGAGATGGGTTTCGTCTCGCGCGCGCCACGCTGGGCGATCGCGCACAAGTTTCCGGCGCAGGAGCAGACCACCACGGTCGAGGCGATCGAGATACAGATCGGACGCACCGGTGCGGCAACGCCCGTGGCGCGGCTGGCTCCGGTGCAGGTCGCCGGCGTCACCGTCACCAATGCGACCCTGCACAACGCCGACCAGATCGCGCGTCTGGACGTGCGTGTAGGCGACACCGTGATCGTTCGTCGCGCTGGCGATGTGATTCCGGAAGTGGTTCGGGTGATCGAGGATCAGCGCCCTGCACATACATCGCCGTGGACGATGCCGAAGCGCTGCCCGATCTGCCATTCCGCCTTGATTCGCGAAGAGGGTGCGGCGGCCTGGCGCTGTTCCGGCGGCCTGATCTGCGCCGCGCAGCGCAAGGAGGCGCTGATCCACTTCGCCTCGCGCCGGGCGATGGACATCGAAGGTCTGGGCGAGCGTTTCGCCGAGGCGCTGGTCGAGCTGGACATCGTGCACACGCCGGCGGATTTGTACGGACTGAGTGTTGACGATTTCGTCGACATGAAACGGCGCATCGACGAACGCGATGGAACGACGCCGGAGACGGTGAAGGCGGGCAAGGTCGCGACCAAGTGGGCCGAGAATCTGGTCGCGGGGATCGAAGCCAGCAAGCACACCACGCTGGCGCGTTTCCTGTTCGCACTCGGCATCATGCATATCGGCGAGAGCACCGCGAAGACACTGGCGGCGTGGCTGGGCCGGCTTGAGTTCGTGCGCAGCATGCCGGCGGCGGTGTTGCAGGTGTTGCCGGACATTGGCAGCGAAGTGGCCACGTCGATCGCCGGATTCTTCGCGCAGGAAGGCAACCAGCAGGTGGTCGATGCGCTGCTAGCCGCCGGCATCGTCTTCAGCGACGAGGCAACCCCATCGCCGCTGCTGCGCGAGCGCCTTAACCTCGGCGTGCTGCTGGACATGGCCAGGATCAACAAGCTTGGTCCCAAGAGCTGCAAGCTGCTGGCGCAACATTTCCCCACGCTCCACCAGCTGCTGAAGGGGGGCACGGCGCACTGGATTACCGCCGGTGTGCCGCAAGCTGCGGCGACTGGCCTGGAAATCTTTCTTGCCGATCCGGTCGCATTGGCCGAACTGCGCGCAACCGAGGTGGCGATGCAGCGCTTGCTCGAGGCGATTCCGGCAACCGCGGCGGTGGCGCAGGCACCGCTGGCGGAACAGACCATCGTGCTCACCGGCACGCTTGCCTCGCTCAGCCGCGACGAAGCGAAGGAGCGGCTGGAGGCGCTGGGCGCCAAGGTTTCCGGTTCGGTGTCGAAGAAAACCAGCTTCGTGGTCGCCGGCGAAGCCGCCGGCTCCAAACTCGACAAGGCGCAGGAGCTGGGTGTGCCGGTATGGGACGAAGCGCAGTTGCTGGCGTTGCTGAAAGAACACGAGGCGGGTTGATGGATACGACTCGGATTGCCTCGCTGCAGTTGCGCGCGCGGCTCTACGCACTGATCCGCACGTTCTTCGCCGACCGCCACGTGCTCGAAGTGGAGACGCCGATTCTGTCTGCGGCCGGCAACACCGATCCGAACATCGAGAGCTTCAGTACGGCATTCAGCGGCCACGTCGATGCCGGCGCGCGCCAACGCTGGCTGCGCACCTCGCCGGAGTTTCCGTTGAAGCGCCTGCTTGCTGCCGGCATCGGCGATTGCTGCGAGCTGGGCCGGGTGTTCCGCAACGGCGAGGCGGGTGGTCGGCACAATCCAGAGTTCAGCATGCTGGAGTGGTATCGGGTCGGCTGGGATCACCGCCGCCTGATGGGCGAAACCATCGAGCTGGTCGAGGCGGCGCTGGCGATGGTCGGGCGCCGCGCCGAGGTGCTGATCGAAAGCTACCGGCAACTGTTTCTGGATGAGCTGGGCATCGATCCGCTGCATGCGCCGATCGACGAACTGCGCGCGCCGCTGGCTGAGTACAACATCGACCCGGACGGACTGGTACGCGATGACTGGCTCGATCTGCTGATCACGCACAAGCTGCAGCCGGCGTTCCCGCGCGACCGCATCACCCTGATCCACGACTACCCGGCCACGCAGTGCGCGCTGGCCAGGGTCCGCCCCGGCGAGCCGCCGCTGGCTGAGCGCTTCGAGCTGTACCTCGGGCGCTACGAACTGGCCAACGGCTATCACGAGCTGAACGATGCGGCGGAGCAGCGCGGGCGCTTCGAGCGCGACAACGCCGTGCGTCGTGAGCGTGGTCTGCGCGAAGTCCCGATCGATGAACGTCTGCTCGGTGTGCTCGATGCCTTGCCCGATTGCGCCGGCGTGGCACTCGGCGTGGAACGGTTATTGATGTGCCTGGCCGGCACCGACGCGATTGCCGACGTGCTTGCATTCCCCTTCAATGAGGCCTGAGTCAACCATGGGGAAACCGCTGCTGGGCGCGATCCACCATGTCGCGCTGATCTGTTTGGACTATCCGCGTTCGCGCGCGTTCTATAGCGAAACGCTGGGACTGCCGATCGTGCATGAGATCTATCGCGAAGCGCGCGATTCCTGGAAGTGCGACTTGCTTGTCAGCCCGGGTGTACAGCTGGAGCTGTTTTCCTTTCCCGACCCACCGCCGCGACCGTCGCGACCGGAAGCGCAGGGCTTGCGTCATCTGGCCTTTGCCGTTCCCGATATGGACGTGGCGATCAGCGTGCTGGGTGAGCGCGGGGTGAGTTGCGAACCGATCCGGGTCGACGAATACACCGGCAAACGCTTCACCTTTTTCGCCGATCCGGATGGTCTGCCGATCGAACTTTACGAGGCGGGTTGAGCCGTCCTGAACCCCGCCCGTCGCCGGGCGGGGCAGGTGACATCAGGCGTCGCGGCTTTCCAGCAGATAGCGATAGATCAGGCCGCCGATCACGCCGCCGATCAGCGGTACCAGCCAGAAGAACCACAGTTGCTCAATCGCCCAGCCGCCCTGGAATAGCGCCACGCCGGTCGAGCGCGCCGGGTTCACCGAGGTGTTGGTGACCGGAATGCTGATCAGGTGGATCAGGGTCAACGTGAGGCCGATCGCGATGCCGGCGAAGCCGGCCGGTGCGCGCTTGTCGGTGGCGCCGTGGATGACGATCAGGAAGAACGCGGTCATCACCAGTTCGCACACCAGCCCCGCCGTCATCGAGAAGCCGCCCGGCGAATGCGCGCCGTAGCCGTTCGAGGCGAAGCCGCTGGCGCTGGCATCGAAGCCGGCCTTGCCGCTGGCGATCACATACAGCACGGCCGCGGCCGCAATCGCGGCGATCACCTGCGTCACGATGTACGGAACCACATCCTTCGCCGGGAAACGGCCGCCGGCATACAGCCCCACGGTCACCGCCGGATTGAAATGGCCGCCGGAGATATGTCCGACCGCGTAGACCATGGTCAGCACGGTGAGACCGAAGGCGAGCGCCACACCGGCGAAACCGATGCCGAGTTCGGGAAAGCCGGCCGCCAGTACGGCACTGCCGCAGCCACCCATCACCAGCCAGAACGTGCCGAAGAATTCGGCAGCCAAACGCTTGCTCATGCTCATCAGGAAATTCCTTGTCGGTTGAATGCAGGCGCGCGCGGACACCGCGAGCGCTACTCGTCACAACATGCGAAGACGTTTTCCCCAGAACCCGCTACGGGCTGCAGCAACACGTGTCGACGGACATGCGCGGCCACTCCCGACTTCACCCGGTATCCCTGCCGGTCGCACGCAGCATAAGCGATGCCGGCGTTCCGCTACGAGTCTCGTCGCCGGATCGCTCTCCATCGCGCGGCGATGCGCTATGTTGCGCAGATTCTTGTCTGAGCACCCTATGGGCCACCGATGATTGATGCCGCCACTTCGTCCCCGTCCAAGGCTTCAGCCTCTGCTCGAGCACTCGGTCGACGCGACCTGCGCACGCTGAGCCTTGCCGCGCTTGGCGGCGCACTGGAGTTCTACGACTTCGTGGTGTTCGTGTTCTTCGCGATTCCGCTGAGCCAGCTGTTCTTCCCGCACGACACCGCACCGTGGCTGGCCCAGCTGCAGGTGTACGGCATCTTCGCCGCCGGCTATCTGGCGCGCCCGCTCGGCGGCATCGTGATGGCGCATTACGGCGACAAGCTGGGGCGCAAGAAGATGTTCACGCTCAGCGTATTCCTGATGGCGGTGCCGACGCTGGGCATTGGCCTGCTGCCGGTGTATGCGCAGATCGGCATGCTGGCGCCACTGTTGTTGCTGTTGCTGCGGGTGGTGCAGGGTATCGCGGTGGGCGGCGAGGTACCGGGCGCGTGGGTATTCGTGGCCGAGCACGTGCCGACGCAGCGGATCGGTTTTGCCTGTGCCAGCCTCACCTCGGGATTGACCGTCGGCATCCTGATCGGCTCGCTGGTCGCGGCAGCGATCAACCGTGAACTGACCCCGGCTGCAGTGCTCGATTACGGCTGGCGGCTGCCGTTCCTGATCGGTGGCGTATTTGGTTTCTTCGCGGTATGGCTGCGCCGCTGGCTCAGCGAGACGCCGGTATTCGAGGAGATGCATGCGCGCAAGGAGCTGGCCAGCGGCTTGCCGCTGAAGCTGGTATTCGAACGGCATCTGCCGAGCGTGCTTTTGTCGATGCTGGTGACCTGGATGCTAACCGCCGCGATCGTGGTGATGATCCTGATGACGCCGACGTTGGTGCAGTCGGTATTCCACATCGAACCGGCGCGGGCGTTCCTCGGCAACAACGTGGCCTCGTTCGCGCTGGCGCTGGGTTGCCTGTTCTATGGCTGGCTGGCCGATCGCATCGGTCATGCGCGTGCTTTGCTGTTCGGCGCGATCGGGTTGCTGGTTTGCAGCTACGCGTTGTACCTCGACCTGCAGGCTGACGCTGCGCATTTTGTTGCCTTGTATGCGCTGGCCGGTTTTGCGGTCGGTGTGGTCGGTGTGGTGCCGGCGCTGATGGTGGTGGCGTTTCCGCCGGCGGTGCGTTTCTCCGGCCTGTCGTTCTCGTACAACATCGCCTATGCCTTGTTCGGCGGGCTCACACCGCCGTTGATCGGCTTGCTGCTGAAGCGATACGGCGTGCTGGCGCCGGCCCACTACGTGGCGTTTACCGCGGTGATCGGGATGGCGGTTGCGTTGTGGTTGATGGCCGCGCAGCGTGACGTGCAGCGGCGCTAGAACTCCAGTTCCTGCGCCGCACACAGGTAATCGACCAGCGGTGCAGTGCGTTTGAACGTGGCCACCGTCCACGGCAGCAATTCGGTGGAGCATGCCAGTGCTTCGTCGAAGTTTTCGCCCACGGCGAAATCCTTGCGCTTGAGGTCCTCGATCAACTCGTGCGCGGGATCGAAGCCGCGCGGCGGGCGGCTCAGCGATTCACCCCAGAAGGTCAGGTGCTCGCGGAAGGTCTTGCTCTGCGTGGCGCGCTTCCACGCGGCTGGATTGTCGGCGAGGAAGTTGCGGATGCGTTTCAGCGCATCCGGTTCCGGATGCCACATGCCGCCGCCGGCAAAGCAGTCGCCGGGCTGGATGTGCATGTAGAACGACGGCGCCGGGATCTCATGGCGGCGTTCGTGAAAGAAGCGCGCGCCCTGCCACGGCTTGTACGGCAGCTTGTTGTTGGAGAAGCGCGTGTCGCGAAAGATGCGGAACAGCGAGCCGCCGTTCTTGCGCGGGTCGGCGCGGTAGTGCGGGCTGATCTTCGCCAGCGGTGCCTGCAGGTCGGTGATCAGCTGCAGGAACGGTTCGCGTACATGGCGCTCGTAGTCGTCCTTGTGCGCATGGAACCAGTCGCGGCTGTTGTTGCGATCGAGCGCGTGCAGGAAGCGGAAGGTGGCGGGGGTGAAATAGCTCTGAGGCATGATGGTCGATAGGCTTGAAGGTGAGGATGGTTCAGTCGATGCTGGCGGCGAGCTGCTCGCCCCAGACCTGCAACTGATCGAGCAGGGCCAGCTTGTCCTGCGCTGCCGGATCGTTGCGCAGTTCGCCGAGGCGGGTGAAGTAGTCGTCGAGGGTGAGGCCGGTCAGGGCAGTGTGTTTCGTCAGCCGTACCTGGCGGAAATTTTCCCAGCGCGCGTGTTCGGCGGCATTCAGCGTCTGTGGCCAGTTGCGCGCGCGGTAGCGGAACAGAAGCTCCGGATAACGCGCATCCCGGAACGGAAATGCGCGTTCGCCCAGTTGCGCCGGCGGCGTGGCGCGCACCTGGGCGAGCAGTTGCTTGTCCGCGTCGGGCAGGAAGCCGCCGCCGTACAGCGCCAGTTCGGGGTCTTCCGGCGGCGGCAGTTCGGCCGCCCGCTGGAATACCCGGCGCAGTTTTTCGGCCAGTCCATCGACCGCACGCAGCACGTCGCGATGCGCCACGCAACGATCGAGGTCGAGCTGCAGACGCTGCTGATCCACGCCTTGCAGCACCGACAGCGGCGCCAGCGCCGGCGCGTGGTTCGCGCGCACGGTGCGCAGCGGAATGCGTTCGATGCCCTCGGGCAGATCGGCGCGGGCGGTGAAGATGCGATCGGCGATCTCGTCCTCGTCCAGCGCAAGCCATTCGGCCGGATCGGTGCCCAGGTCGTACACGATCACTTCGCCGGCACGGCTGGGATGCGGCGCCAGCGGCGCAATCACGGCGAGGCAATGGCGGCTGGCCGGATAGCGTGAGGAGACGTGCACCACCGGCGTCATGTTCACCACGTCGAGTAGCTCGAATACTTTCTGTTTGCGGCGCAGGCCGTAGTACCAGTCCCACAACCGCGGCTGGCGTACGCGGATCAGCCGGGCCAGGTCGATCAACGCGTAGACGTCGGACAGCGCATCGTGGGCGCGCTCCTGCTTGAGCTGGTTGGCGCTGGCCAGGTGCTCCAGCTTGAAGCTGGGCGAGCCGTCCTCGCGGGTCGGCCAGACGATGCCTTCCGGCCGAAGTGCCTGGCACAGACGCACCAGGTCGATCAGGTCCCAGCGCGAATTGCCGTACTCCCACTCGCGGCCGTACGGTTCGTAGAAGTTGCGGTAAAGCATCTGCCGGGTGAATTCGTCATCGAAGCGCAGCGAGTTGTAGCCGACACCGCAGGTACCCGGCGTGGCCAGCTGCTCATGCACGCGGGCGGCGAATTCGGCTTCGTTGACGCCTTCGCGTTCGGCTAGTTGGGGCGTGATCCCGGTGATCATGCAGGCATCGGGGTGCGGCGGCATTTCCAGCGACGGCTTGCCGTAGAACATCACCGGCTCGCCGATGATCTCCAGCTCCATGGTGGTGCGGATGCCGGCGAACTGCAGCGGCCGGTCGCGCCGCGGATCGGCGCCGGAGGTCTCGTAGTCGTGCCAGAAGAAGGTCTGCATGTCGAAGCCTGTCCTCGTGGCTCGGGTGGCCCGCGCAGGGAGCTGTTTGCTCGCAAGGCAAGGAAGAGTGAGGAAGTGTATGTCGATACACGACCGAATGATGACGCTGTCTTGTGGGTAAACAGCCCCTGCCCGTTGGGTTGCCTTCCCTTGGCTGCCAGGCGGTGTTGCGCAGCTCGACCTGACAGCCAGTCCGGTGCTTCGCTACGCAACACCGCCTGGAAGCCAAGGGAAGACAGCGCGGACCATCCGAGCCACGAGGACAGGCTCCCAAATCATCGCATGCGGGCAACGCTGATAAACTCCCGCCACAAGGAGAGCTCATGAGCCAAGCCCACGAAGACAACCTGATCTGGATCGATCTGGAGATGACCGGCCTCGACACCGACAACGACTCGATCCTCGAGATCGCCACGGTAGTCACCGACAAGGAGCTGAATGTGCTGGCCGACGGCCCGGTATTCGCGATACGTCACGAGATCGA
>DAHUXL010000146.1 GCA_027307195.1 Rhodanobacter sp.
AGCGCCAGCGCACCATTGCCGACGATGTTACCGCCATTGTTGGTGAGGTCACCGGCGCTACTCAGGCTCAGCAAGCCGCTGCCGGCATGCTGGATCGCACCGTCGGTATTGTCGATCGACGCCGCGCTGAAGGTGAGGTTATCGGCATTGCTGGCGAAGGTGCCGTGGGTGTTATTGAATGCCCCCGCCAACATCAATGTGAGATCGCTGCTGTCGCTCTGGCGGATCGTGCCATAGCGGTTGTCGATACCAGCCGCCTGCAAGGCCAGCGTTGCGGCACTGATCACACCGCCTTGCGCCGCGCTGCTGCCGCCGTTGAGCAATTGGCCCTGCACACTGATGGTGAGCGAGCCATTGGCGGCAAGGTTGCCACCTTGATTGGACACATTGCCCTGCGTCGCGGTCAACGTGATCTTGCCGCCAGCACGCGTCTGACTGCCGGACAGATCGATTGCACGACCCTGGAACAGCAAGTCGCCACCAGCGAGCGCGCGCCCGTTGGAGGCGAGTGCGCCCGCACTGGTGACCGTCAGCGTACCGCTGCTACCGAGCGTGCCATCGGCTTGCAGGCCAGCGGCCAGCGTACCGCCGCCACCGAGACTGCCAACGCCGAGCGTGGTATTGCCGATGGCAGCCAGCACACCAGTGTTGTTCATGGCGCCGCTGATATTCCAGGCAGTGGCGCCAACCGCATAGGCGACGCCGCTATTGCTGGCATTCCCCTGCACGCTAACGCCGAGTGCGCCATCGCTGCGCAGGCTGCCCGCGTTGCTCAGGCCATTGGCGGTGAGGCCGACGCCCTGTGCGCCGTACACCGAACCGGCATTGCTCAACGAGCCGCCCAGCTGCAACGTGGTCTGCTGGCCGCCGTAGAGCATGCCGCCGACCTGGTTATCGACTGCGCCGGTACCGGCCATGGCGAGGTTGCCACCCGCCTGGATCACGCCAGCATTACTGAGCAGGCTTGAGGTGTCAGCACTGATGCCACCTGCCGCCAACATCTGGCCAGCGGCCTCGTTGGTCAGGGTGGTGTTGCCGTCGACGGCAAGCGTACTGCCCGCCTGCAAGCGACCACGGTTATCCAACGCGGCAGCCCGCACGATAGTGCCGGTGCCGCTCTGGGTCTGGCCGCTGTTGCTGACGCTGGCGCCGGTCAGGGTCAACGCCTGCCCGGTGATCACCTGGCCGCTGTTGGTCAGACTGCTGCTACCGGTCAACTGGGTGTTGCCGGTAGCACTGAGTAGCCCCTGATTGGATAGCGTCGCTGCGCTGACATCCAGAGCACCGGCATCCGCCTGCACCGTGCCGCTATTGCTGGCCGCGGTCTGGACACCCAGGCTTACGGCCTGGCCTGCTTCCAGCATGCCGGCGTTGCTGAAACTGCCGGTATTCAACGTGACGTTGTGGCTACTGTAAATGTCGCCGCTACTGCTGGAGCTGAAGCCGCCGCCGACCTGCCCGCTCAAACTGCCATCGACCGCATACAACTTGCCGCTGTTGACGAAGGTACCAGCGCCGTTCAGAGCGACGTTCTGCTGTGCTTCGATCGCGTTGGTGTTGGTGACGGCGCCGGCACTGCTCAGACTCAAACTTCCACCGCTGCGCACGATGCCGCTGTTGTCGACGCTGCCAGCCGCGACCGTAGCCGCTTGTGCACCGTACAGCAGACCCGCGTTGCTTAGCGCCTGGGCAATACCCAGATTGAGCACGCTGCCGGCATACACAGTGCCGCTCGCAGCATTAGTCAACGCGCTGGCCTGGGTCAGGCTGAGCTGACTGCTCGCCTGCAAGACACCGACATTGCTGACGGCGCCCGTTTGCGCCAGCGTCAGCGCACCGTCGGCGAACCATTGCGAGCCGGCAGCATTGCTGAAGTTGGTGCCACTAAGGATGGCATTGCCTTTGGCCAGGGCGTTACCCTCATTGCTGAGGGTTGCTGCCGTCACGTTGAGGTCGGTCCCGCTTTGCAGCTGACCTCCGGCCTGGTTGTCCACGCTGCCGGCGGCGAGCGTGATCGCTTGCCCACTGACCAACACGCCGCTGTTTTGTGCTGTGCCGGTGACCGCCAATCCCATGTTACCGACGGCACTGAACGTGCCGCTGTTGACCAGCGACGCACCGGTGAGGCTAACGCTGGATTGATCCGATTGCAGGGTGCCGCTGTTGGTGATCGCTTCGGTCGCGCCGAGGGTGATCCCTTGCTGCGCTTCCACACCGCCGACGTTGTTGAATGAGGTCGCTGCCACGCCCAAGCCACCGGCACTGTAGATATCGCCGGTGCTGGCATTGACCAGAGCGCCGTTGAGCTGTGCATGCCAGTTGCCGCCCAGCGCATACAGCTTGCCGCTGTTAGTCACACCGCTGCCAGAGGTCAAGCTCAAGGCTTGGCCAGCTTGCACCGTGCCCGCCGTGGTCAGCCCATCGCCACTCAGGCTGACGTTGCCGTTGGCGACCATGTGGCCCGTGCTGCTCAATGCACCCGCAGCCGTCAGTGTCAGATTACCGACGGCGCTGGCGGTACCGCTGCTGCTTAGTGCACCGCCGCTTCTCACCGTGAGGTCGCTAGTGTCCGACTGCAACGTGCCGCTATTACTGATGTCACCGGTGCTGCTTACGCTCAAAGCGTGCTTGCCCTCAAGGCCACCAACGTTGATCGCCGAGGCCGCGTTCAAGATCAACGCACCGGCGCTGTAGATATCGCCGCCGGCGGCATTCTCGAACGTGCCGCTGAGCTTCGCCGCCCAATCATTACCCAGCGCATACAACTTGCCGCTGTTGTTCAAACTGCCGCCGCTGAGGGCCAGGGACGTGCCTGCCTGCACGATACCGCCGGTGGTCAGACTCGGCGCGGTCAACGCCAACTGACCCACAGCTACCAGACTGCCGCTGCTGCTCAGCGAGGCCGTGCCACTCAGGCTGGCGTTACCCCCAGCGCTCAGGTTGCCACTGTTACTCACGGCAGTGCCGCTGAGCGTGAGTGCACCGGCATCGGCCTGAATCGTGCCGCTATTGCCCAGCGCGTTGCCAACAGCAATGGTCGCTACCTGCTTGGCCTCGATGCTGCCCTGATTGGACAGTGCCGCGGCATTCACGGTGACGTTATCGGCACCATAGATGTCGCCATTGGTGATGCTGGTGAACGCGCCGCCGATCTGCGCCGTCCAGCCACCGCCCAGCGCATACAACTTGCCGCTGTTGCTCAACCCGCCGCTACTTGACAGACCAAGCGCCTGCCCTGCTTGCACCGTGCCGGCCGTGGTCAGACTGCTGCCGCTCAGGCTGAGGTTGCCGGTCGCAAGGGTTTGGCCGGTCGTCGCGAGCGCGTTTACTGCAGCGAGGCTCATGTTGCCGCCCGCGCTCAGCGTGCCACTACTGATCAACGCACCGCTACTGGTGAGCGTCAGATCACCGGCGTCCGATTGCAGGGTGCCGCTGTTGCTCACGTCACCAGCACTGCTCACGTTCAGCGCTTGCTTGGCTTCCAGGCCACCCACGTTGATCATCGAGGTGGCATTGAGCGCCAGCGCACCGGTGCTGTAGATATCGCCACCGGCTGTGTTGGTGAACGCACCGCCGAGCTGGATGGTTTCATCACCACCAAGTGCATACAACTTGCCGCTATTGGTCAAACTGGTGCCGGTGAGGCTCAAGGTCGTGCCGGCTTGCACGGCGCCGGTCGTGGTCAGCGCCGGGGCCGATAGCGTGATGGCGCTGCCGGCTAGCAGTTGCCCGGTACTGGAAACCGCCGCGGCGCCATTGAGCATCGCGTTGCCGCGGGCGCTGAGCACACCGGTGCTGTTGATGGTGTTCGCTTGCAGCGCGAGATTGCTGCTGTCGGCAAGCAAGCTGCCGCTGTTACCCAGGTTGCCACTGACCTGGACGCTGGTGCTTTGCGCGCTTTCGATCGCCCCGGCATTGCTGAGTGAGGCACCGTTGAGCGTGATCGGTCCATTGGCCAACACGCTGCCGCCGGATGCATTACTGATCGCATCGCCCGCCTGCACGGCCAAGGCTCCGCCCTGAGCCTGGATTTTCCCGCTGTTGCTGATCTGGCCGGCAGCGTTCAGCGTCATCGCACCACCGCTATAGAGCGTGCCACTGGACGTCAGGTCGCCGCTGCTGGTGACGTTCACCGCGCCACCGGCTGCCAACGTGCCCGCATTGTTTATCGTCTGTAGCG
Source organism: Rhodanobacter sp. (assembly GCA_027307195.1). Classification (GTDB taxonomy): domain Bacteria; phylum Pseudomonadota; class Gammaproteobacteria; order Xanthomonadales; family Rhodanobacteraceae; genus Rhodanobacter. Next base: position 4,181 of record DAHUXL010000146.1, read on the forward strand.
CACCGACCGTGACCGTGACCGTGCCCGTGGCCGTGGTCTTGCCGCCCAGCACCACCCGGCCCGCGCTGGTCAGGATGAGATCGCCATTCTGTGCGGCGAGCTGACCTTGACTGTTCACACCCAGTCCGGCTTCGGTACCGACCAGCCGAATCACGCCGGCATACATCCCGCCCAGCGCCGACACGTCGATCGCCAGCGTCGGCGCGGCGCCTGTCCCGGTCAGGTTGTGCGTGGTCAGCGTGCTGTAGTCGACCTGGTTGGCGCCGGTCACGACATTGAGCTGGTTCGCCCAGATGCCGGCGTTCACGGCCACCGCACGTGCAATCAGGTCGACCCGGTCGACGTTGCTGCCATCGAGGCCCGCACCACTCACCGTGATGCTGCCACCGGTGACGTTGAATCCGCTGAGCGCGCCATTCGCGTCAAGAACCGGCGTACCCGTGGTAAGCACGCCACGCGGCGTATTGATGAAACCGCAGCCGGTGCAGCTGATGCCGTTCGGATTGGCAACGATCACCTGCGCCCTCTGCCCGGCCACTTCCATCATGCCGTTGAGCTGGCTGGGCAGCGTCGAGGTGACTTCGTTGAGGATCAGCGACGCTGATTGCCCCTGCGATAGCAGCGGGTTGCCCGTGACATAGCCGGCCAGCTGGGTCGTGGAGATCGCACCGCTGTTATTGAGGATCAGCCCGTTGCTGCCGACATCGAACTGCTGGTAAGTGTTGTGCGACAGACCCGCGCTGTTGGGTGCGGCGATGTTCACTACCGGTACGCCGTTGGCGGCGGTATTGAGCGTAGTCTGGGTATGCCCGTCCGGGTGCACCTGCGCCTGTGCGGTCGGCAGCCCCAGCGCCAGAGTCAGAGCCATCCACAGCGCTTGTCGCTGCAGCGCATGTGGCCACGAGGCCCGCGTGGCAGGGAACGTCGACATCGTTGCGTTGCGGTTCGTGCGCGGGTGCTTCATGACATCGATCCTCGATAGTCCTTGTCTAACGGTCGTACCCGTGGGGCCTTGCGATGGTTATGCAGCGCCCACCCGAACCGACGGCCTCAAAAGCTGTAAATCCATTGCATGCCCGCCGTGGGGAGACGGGTGTGAAACCCCAACGGCGCCTGCAACGACCAACCCAGGAAAACATCCCAGTTGAGACCCCAGCGTCCGCCACGCAGTCCCAGCACCGTGCCGCTCAGGCTGTGACTGGGCAGGCTGGTGGTGGCGTCGCCGCCAGCCCGACCGACATCGATACCGCCATACAGCGAAGCACCCGTGTTCAGCAGCGGCCACGCGAGCGTGTTGCGCAAGTAGGCGCCGTGGTCGCCGCCAAGAGTTTCATTGCCGTCAAAACCGCGCACGGTGTAGCGCCCGCCGATGGACAGGTAATCTTCGATGTACAGATGATCGCCGGTGGCCTGCGCGTGCCATTCGGACGTCCATAGCCAGCGTTGTCCGAGTGCCTGAAACGGCAGCCCGAGGCTGGCATCCAGCGTGGTGATGCCGTAGCGGAAGGTCGGACCGCCGTTGCCGCCTGCCTTCCATTGCCCACCGAACCACGGCACGCCATGCCGATAGGCCAGCCGGATGTCCAACTGGGCTGCGCCGATATAGCGGCGGTGAATCAGTGCCAGTTCGGCCGAACGGGTCTGCCGGCGCTGGGTTTGGATCTCGACGCCGTCGATGCGGCTGTCGGCATGGCGCGCGCTCACGGTGAGCTGCACCGAGGTCTTGCTGACCGCATCGCGCTGAATCAGCCGGTTGGCGCTTATCGTCTGGGTCGGCGAGCTGCCGGTGAAACGAAAGCTCTGCTGCGAACCGGTAACCAGCTGGTGGTAGCCATAGTGGTAGGACGCCAGATTGAAGGTCCAGTTACCCCACGGTGCGCTGTAGCTGAAGTTGCTGCCATGCGTGCCCTTGTCGCCATGATAACGACCCACTTGATGGGTAACGCCGAGTGTCAGCAGGTCGTTGATGCCCAGCGGCTGATCGAGTGTCAGACTGATCCCGCCCTGCTCCTTGCCGGTGGCGTCGGCGCCGCTGTCATCTTCATTGAACGTGTAACGCCAGAACTTGCTGCGTGTGACGGTCAGCACCAGATCGGAGGTGCCCGGCACCGTGCCAGGTGCAATGTCGATCTTTACGTCCTGCGAGGGAACCCGCTTCAGCTGTTCCAGGCCTTGCTCGATGGCACGCAGGTTGAGCAGATCGCCCGGCCGCAGAGGAAATGCACTCTGCCAATTCACCGTGACCGAGCCCGGCGCGTAACGCACTGCACCCAACGTGCCCGGCACCAGCATCAGGTGCAAGCTGCCGCCGGCGAGATTCTGCTCCGGGATCACCACTCGCGTGGTGACGTAACCACGCGCCAGGATCAGATCCGCCAAGCGATGCTGGATCAGCGCCAGGCCTTGTTGTCCAATGCAGCGGCCGGCGTAGCCATCCAGATACCGCTGCGCAAAGGCAACGTCCGCATGACGCGGACCGTCCAGGCGCAATGACGTGATCTTGAAACAGGGGGATTCAACGGGCAGTGCAGACTGTCGATAGTCCGTCGACTGGGGAGCTTGAAGTCGTACGTCCGGCGCCGAACGCAACTGTTCGCGCTGCTGTGCGTCGCGCTGTGCGCGTGCGCGCTGCTCCTGCTCGCTCGGGGTGGTCTGTGCACGTAGCGGAGCGATGACGCCTAATGCGATCGAAAGCCCGAACAACCCTAGAACGCCGGCACGATGTCCTGTCCACCGAGGAGACACCAATCCATCCCGCACCACACGCTTGCGTGCATCCTGCATACCTTCCATCCCCTGAATCTCACGGCCTACGTTTATCAGATTAGGGGCTCGGCTTATTTAAGCCGCCAAGGCCACTTATCCGTAAGCTATTCCGAACTACGATGTAACCGTAGATTGACGCGGCGCATCGTAGCTGATGGATGCATGCAATACAGTAGGAAAAACCTGACATCCGTTGTCTACGGCACTCGTCAGCTAAAACGGCAAAGTGGCAACGCTTGCGGGCAACAAGTCGCAGCCTAGGCTTCGCTTGATGAAGTCGCGGCCGATAGTGGCGCGCAAGTCGGCGGGAACCCGCTGACGGAAGGTAAAGCGCCCCGCAGCAGAGCGGGTTAGATAGTTCGGCAGTTTCATCGGAATGTGCCCCGACTTGTGCCCTGCCTGCGATTTCTCCGCCCACAAAAAACCCCTGTAAAAACAGAGGTTTAATGAAAGCTGGCGGAGAGAGAGGGATTCGAACCCTCGATAAGGCTTTTGACCCTATACTCCCTTAGCAGGGGAGCCCCTTCGGCCACTCGGGCATCTCTCCGGGGTTGTTTCCGCATCACAGCGGAGCCGGCAAGGATACTGACCGGCGAGGTCGAGGTAAAGGCTTAATTGCGATCAGTGTTCAGCGGACTCGTCAGGCGTGCTGCCTGCTTCGTGTTCACCCTTGATCCGTTGGTAGATCTCTTCACGATGAACCGCGACGGTTTTCGGTGCGTTGATGCCGATACGTACCTGGTTGCCTTTCACGCCAAGAACGGTAACGGTCACCTCGTCGCCGATCATCAGGGTTTCACCGACCCTGCGGGTCAGAATCAACATGATTGCTACTCTCCATAAATGCTGTTGGTCACAGGCCTGTGGCTTGACGGCGCCTCACCCCTGAGCTGCCATCCGTTCACAGTTCGACGATTGATCCGTCGAAGGCCCTACCGCCTTCCCGGCTCACAGCCAAAACACTCCTGAGCGTCCTGACTGGCGACACTTTCGTTACCGATCGCGCCGACACTTGGTCGATAGTAACTGAGCCTGATTCACCTGTGCAATGCGTCGGGATGGTGACAAATGGCATGTTCAGGCTTTGTCTGTGCCTACTTGCTGAGCTGAAATCCAGTCCGGCAATGCAGCGAGAATGGCCGGCAGATTCATAGTGTCCGACCCACCACCCTGCGCCATGTCCGGACGACCACCACCCTTGCCGTCGATCTGTGCGGCGACGTGCGCCACTACGCTGCCAGCCTTGATCCGACCCAGCGCGGTGCCATGCACACCGGCAATCAGCGAGACGCGTCCATCGGCCGCACCGGCCAGCAGGATCACGCAGTCACCAAGCTGCTGCTTGAGCTGATCAACACTGTCGCGCAGCGACTTGGCGTCAAGCCCTTCCAGTCGCGCGGCGACCACCTTGATGCCGCCGATGTCCTTCGCGGAACCGGCGAGATCGGCGGTGGCGGAACCGGCCGCCTTGCTGCGCAGCGAATCCAATTCGCGCTCGAGTTTCTTCTGCTTGTCGAACAACTGGCGCAATTTTTCCACGGCCTCGTCACCGCTGCTGGAGAGCAGCTGCGACAGCTCGCCGAGGCGGCGTTCTTCATCAACCACATACGCCAGTGCACCGGTACCGGTGACGGCCTCGATGCGGCGCACGCCAGAAGCCACGCCGGCTTCATTGATGATCTTGAACAAGCCGATATCACCGGTACGGCCAACATGCGTACCGCCGCACAACTCGGTGGAGAAGTCGCCCATCTTCAGCACGCGCACCTCGTCGCCGTACTTCTCGCCGAACAATGCCATCGCACCGAACTCGATCGCCTGGTCGTAACCCATGTTGTGCACTTCGGCGACCGCGTTGCGACGCACTTCGGCATTCACTATCGCCTCGACCTGCGCCAGCTCATCGTGGCTCATCGGCTTGAAATGCGAGAAATCGAAGCGCAGACGCTCTGGTGCCACCAGCGAGCCCTTCTGCGTCACGTGATCACCCAGCACCTTGCGCAAGGCCGCATGCAGCAGATGGGTGGCCGAATGGTTGAGCACGATCGCCTGCCTGCGCGAGACATCCACGCTGGCCTCGACGACATCGCCGGTGCGTAGCGGTTGCCCACCATGCCAACGACCGGCATGGCCGAAGAACACACCGCCCATCTTCAACGTATCGCCAACTTCGAAGCGGCCGGCCGGATTGAACAGCTCGCCGGTATCGCCAACCTGCCCACCCGACTCGGCGTAGAACGGCGTGCGGTCAAGGATCAGCAAGCCTTCCTCGCCATCAGCAAGCTGATCGACCTGCTTGCCCGCACGCACGATGCCCAGCACCTTGCCGTCCTGACTGCGCAGCGCCTCGTAACCGAGAAAGACCGTGGGTTTGAGCTGACTCGCCAGTTCGGCCGGCATCTGGCCCTTGGCTTCGAAACGACCGGCGGCGCGGGCGCGCTCGCGCTGTTCGTTCATCGACCGATCGAAGCCCTCCATGTCGACTTCCAGTCCGCGCTCACGCGCGATGTCGGCGGTGAGGTCGACCGGAAAACCGTAGGTGTCGTACAAGCGGAACGCATCGGCGCCTGGAATGATCTTGCCGGACTGGCTTGCGACTTCATCGAACAGCCGCATGCCGTGTTCCAGCGTTTCGCCGAAACGCTGCTCCTCGGTGCGCAAGGCGTCCTCGACGAAAGCTTGCTTTGCCGCAAGCTCCGGATACGCCACGCCCATTTCCTCGACCAGCGGTGCAACCATCTTCCAGAAGAAATCGCCGCGCACGCCGAGCATCCAGCCATGCCGCAACGCGCGACGGATGATCCGGCGCAGCACGTAACCGCGACCTTCATTGGACGGCAGCACGCCGTCGACAATCAGGAACGAGCAAGCGCGGATGTGATCGGCAATCACGCGCAGCGACTTGTTCGCCAGATCCTTCGTGCCAGTGAGTTCGCCAGCTACGCGGATCAGGTGCGCGAACAGGTCGATTTCATAATTGGAGTGCACGTGCTGCAGGACTGCAGCAAGGCGCTCGAGGCCCATGCCGGTGTCTACACAAGGTGCCGGCAGCGGCGACAACGTGCCGTCGGGCGCGCGATCGAACTGCATGAACACCAGGTTCCATATCTCGATGTAGCGATCGCCGTCCTCGTCGGGTGAACCGGGCGGACCACCGGCGATCTCGGCGCCGTGATCGAAGAAGATCTCGGTGCACGGGCCGCACGGGCCGGTGTCGGCCATCTGCCAGAAATTGTCGGAGGCGAACGGCGCGCCCTTGTTGTCGCCGATCCGCACGATGCACTCGGCCGGTACGCCGACTTCCTTGTTCCAGATGTCGAACGCTTCGTCATCGGTGTGATAGACGGTGACCCACAGCTTGTCCGCCGGCAGCTTGAAGACGCCGGTCAGCAGCTCCCATGCGTAGATGATCGCGTCGCGCTTGAAGTAGTCGCCGAACGACCAGTTGCCCAGCATCTCGAAGAACGTGTGGTGCCGCGCGGTATAGCCCACTGCATCAAGATCGTTATGCTTGCCGCCGGCACGCAGGCAGCGCTGGACGTCAGCTGCCCGGACGTATCCAGGTTTCTCGCTGCCGAGGAACACATTCTTGAACTGCACCATGCCCGAGTTGGTGAACAACAGGGTCGGGTCGCTGGCCGGCACCAGCGAACTGGACGGCACGATGGTGTGGCCCTTGGAACGGAAATAATCGAGGAAGGTCGAACGGATTTCGGAGGTTTTCATGCGGATCATGGTGGCTGGCGTTAAATGGCCACACCGGGGCCCAGCCACTCGATCAGTCCATCCATTACCCCTGGGTGATGGATTTCAGGAAACATCGTCGTCGGCTTCGTCCACATCGGCGTGGGTAACATTCCGTACTGTGGCGGCGGCAAAGCCGCGGCGCAAGAGGAATTGCGCCCGACGGCTGCGCTCGGCGGCATCGGCCACACCGGCCTTGCCATAACGGCGGTGCAACTGGGCGGCGGCGGAAGCGTCCCAGTCGACCTCGGCCGCATCCAGCAGTTCACGGATACGGGCGTCGGACAAACCGTGGGTTTTCAGCTCCATCCGCAATCGCATCGGGCCGTAGCCCTGCGCGATCCGGCCGCGCAGCAGCGCTTCGCCGAAGCGGTCATCGTCCTGGTAATGCTGCTCGCCGAGGCGATCAATCGCGGCGCTGGTTTCCTCGCCCTCGTAGCCGCCCTGGCGCAACTTGGTCTTCAGCTCCTTGCGCGAGTGTTCGCGACGGGCCAGCAGCCCGAGCGCCTTGTCATAGGCGCTGCGCTTCGGCTTGGCCGGATCGTCCTTGCCGGGCGGCCGTTTCATGAACATTCAAACAAATATCTGGTTGGAACGACGCCCCTCAGCCGTTCGCCCTGAGCGCAAGCCCAAAGGGGTGAGGTCGACGGGCAACCCTTCGACTCCGCCGCGCTACGCTCAGGGCGAACGGCTGGAGTGCTCTGCATTGCCGAGCCGAGATTCGGCACCGATCTCAAACGCACATGGCCCGAACAAGCCGGGCCATGTGTCTGCAACCGATCACCAGCGAACACGGATCACGCTTCCTCGAGAGCCTCTTCCGGCGCAGCAGCGGCAGGCTTGCCGACCGGTACCAGCAGGCGCTCGCGCAGCTGCTTGTCGATCTCGTTGGCGATGGCTGGGTTGTCGCGCAGGAACTGGCGCACGTTTTCCTTGCCCTGGCCGATGCGATCACCGTTGTAGCTGTACCAGGCACCGGACTTGTCGATCAGGTTCTGCGCCACGCCCAGCTCGATGATCTCGCCTTCGCGCGAGGTGCCTTCGCCGTACAGGATCTCGAATTCGCACTGGCGGAACGGCGGCGCCACCTTGTTCTTGACCACCTTGACGCGGGTTTCCGAACCGATGATCTCGTCGCCCTTCTTCACTGCGCCGATGCGGCGGATGTCCAGGCGCACCGAAGCATAGAACTTCAGCGCGTTGCCGCCGGTGGTGGTTTCCGGGCTGCCGAACATCACGCCGATCTTCATGCGGATCTGGTTGATGAAGATCACCAGGGTGCCGGATTTCTTGATGTTGGCGGTGAGCTTGCGCAGCGCCTGGCTCATCAGGCGGGCATGCAGGCCGACGTGGGAATCGCCCATCTCGCCCTCGATTTCGGCCTTCGGGGTCAGTGCGGCGACTGAGTCGACCACGACCATGTCGACCGCGCCGGAGCGCACCAGCATGTCGGCGATTTCCAGCGCCTGCTCGCCGGTATCCGGCTGCGACACCAGCAGGTCGTCGACCTTGACGCCCAGCTTCTCCGCATAGGTCGGATCGAGCGCGTGCTCGGCATCGATGAACGCGGCGGTACCACCGGCGCGCTGGCAGCTGGCGATCGCCTGCAAGGTCATGGTGGTCTTGCCGGACGATTCCGGCCCGTAGATCTCGACCACGCGGCCACGCGGCAGACCGCCGACGCCGAGCGCGATATCCAGCCCGAGCGAGCCGGTGGAGACCGTTTCGATCGCCTCGTTGACGCGGTCGCCCATGCGCATGATCGCGCCCTTGCCGAACTGCTTTTCGATCTGGCCGAGGGCGGAAGTAAGTGCCTTGCGCTTGTTGTCATCCATCGTCTTGAATTCCGGTTGGGCTGTGAATGGGGTTCATGATGCCCGGATCGAGTCTCACGGGCTGGGATCAATCGCGATCGACTGCAAGGCGGCCAGTATCCCATACCGGTCAAGCGGGCCTGACCGCCCGTGCCATCTCATTCCGTCAGCGTTTTGCGCAAGCCGATGAGCGCCGCCGCCACGGTCTGCCGCCGGACCGCCTCGCGATCGCCCGGAAAGTGAAACAGCCGCCCATGCCCGTAGCCGCCGCGTCGCTTCCAGCCGATCCACACCGTGCCGACCGGTTTGTCCGGCGTACCGCCGGATGGTCCGGCGATCCCGGTCACCGCCACCGCCACCCCGGCACCAAAGCGGGCCAGCGCACCGGAGACCATCTCCAGCACGGTTTCCTCGCTGACCGCGCCGGCGTGTTCCAGCGTACGCGGGTTGACCCCGAGCAACGCCTCCTTCGCCTCGTAGCTGTAGGTCACCACGCCGGCGTCGAACCAGGCGGAGCTGCCGGGCAGATCGGTCAGCGTCTTGGCGATCCAGCCACCCGTGCAGGATTCGGCCGTGACCAGGGTCAGCTTGTGTTGCTGCACCTCGGTCGCGACCTCGCCGGCCAGCGCCAGCAATTCGGCATCGGTAGGAACGGACAACAACTCCATGCGAGACTCCCGGACTTGAATGAGCTTTGCGCCATGCGCCGAGGCACCGTTCTACCTGTTCCGCGCGACCACGCCAAGACTTGCATTGCATGAGCCACGACGATCTCACCAAGCACACCCCGTTCATGCGCCAGTACCTGTCGGCCAAGGCCGAGCATCCGGAGGTGTTGCTGTTCTTCCGCATGGGCGACTTCTACGAGCTGTTCTACGACGACGCGCGCAAGGCGGCGCGGCTGCTCGACATCACGCTGACCCAGCGCGGGCAGTCGGCCGGCGCGCCGATTCCGATGGCTGGCGTGCCGTATCACGCGGCCGAGAATTATCTGGCGCGGCTGGTGCGCCTCGGCGAGTCGGTGGCAATCTGCGAGCAGATCGGCGACCCGGCGCTGGCCAAGGGCATCGTCGAGCGCAAGGTGGTGCGCATCGTCACGCCAGGCACGGTGACCGATGCGGCGTTGCTGGAGGAGCGTCGCGACAACCTGCTGCTGGCGATCGCGGCGGGGGCGAATGGTGCGTACGGCGTGGCCTGGGTCGACCTGTCCAGCGGCCGCTTCCTGCTCAGCGAAGTGCCGCACGCCGAAGCGCTGGCCGCCGAACTGGCGCGACTGCAGCCGGCCGAGACCCTGGTCGACGAAAGTGTCGCCTGGCCGAAACTGGTCAGCAGCCTGCCCGGCCTGCGCAAGCGGCCACCGTGGCACTTCGACAGCGATGCGGCGAAGCGCGAGCTGAACCGATTCTTCGGTACGCGCGACCTCGGCGGCTTCGGCGTGGACAATCTGCCGCTTGCCACGGCCGCGGCGGGCTGCCTGCTCGGCTATGTCGAGGAAACCCAGAAGAGTGCGCTGCCGCACCTCACCGGCATGGCGGTGGAAAGCGCCAGCGAGACGATCGCGCTGGATGCCGCGACACGACGCAATCTTGAACTGGACACGCATCCCAGCGGCCGCACCGAACATACCTTGCTCGGCGTGCTCGACGAGACCGCGACGCCGATGGGCGCACGCCTGCTGCGCCGCTGGCTGAATCGTCCGTTGCGTTCGCGCGAACTGCTGCGTCGTCGCCATCAGGCGATTGGCACGCTGATCGACAGCCGCCGCTACGAATCGCTGCGCGAACAGCTGCGCGGCATCGGCGATCTTGAACGCATCCTCGCCCGCGTGGCGTTGCGCTCGGCACGACCGCGCGACCTGTCCACCTTGCGCGATGGTCTCGCCGCGGCGCCGATGTTGCGCGAGCAGATCGCCACGCTGGACAGTCCGCTGCTGCACGCCCTGGTCGAGCGCATCGGTGATCACGCTGATTCAGCTGCCCTGCTCGTCCGCGCGATCGTGGTGCAGCCGCCGGTACTGCAGCGCGATGGCGGCGTGGTCGCCGACGGTTACGACGTGGAGCTCGACGAACTGCGCCGCCTGTCCACCCACGCGGATCAGTATCTGGTCGAGCTGGAGGAACGCGAAAAGGCCGCCAGCGGCATCAACACGCTCAAGGTCGGCTACAACCGTGTGCATGGTTATTACATCGAGATCAGCAAGGGCCAGTCGGACAACGCACCGACGCATTACACGCGCCGACAGACGACAAAGAACGCCGAGCGTTACATCACCGAAGAGCTGAAGACGTTCGAGGACAAGGTGCTGTCGGCGAAGGAGCGCTCGCTGATGCGCGAGCGCTCGCTGTATGAGTTGCTGCTCGACACGCTCACCGAAAAACTTGAACCGCTGAAGGCCGCCGCCGCCGCAATGGCCGAACTCGACGTACTCGCCACGCTGGCCGAGCGTGCCGAAGCGCTGGACTGGGCTGCACCGGAACTCACCAACGAACCCGGCATCGCGATCGAGCGCGGCCGTCATCCGGTGGTCGAGAAAGTGCGCGACGAACCGTTCGAGCCGAACGATCTCAAGCTCGACGACGCGCGCCGCATGCTGGTCATCACCGGCCCGAACATGGGCGGCAAGTCGACGTACATGCGGCAGAACGCGCTGATCGTGCTGCTCGCGCATATCGGCAGCTACGTGCCGGCGAGTCGTGCCGTGATCGGCCCGATCGATCGCATCTTCACCCGCATCGGCGCAGGCGATGATCTGTCGCGAGGCCAGTCCACCTTCATGGTGGAAATGAGCGAGACGGCGAACATCCTGCACAACGCGACCGAGCACAGCCTGGTGCTGATGGACGAAGTCGGCCGCGGCACCAGCACCTACGATGGACTTTCACTGGCGCGCGCCGCCGCGGTGCATCTGGCGCGCAACAGCCGTGCCTATACCTTGTTCGCGACGCACTACTTCGAGTTGACCGAACTGGCCAACGAATTCCCGGCGATCGCGAACGTGCACCTCGACGCCGTCGAATACGGCGAGCAACTGGTGTTCATGCATGCGGTGAAGGACGGCCCTGCCAACCGCAGCTTCGGCCTGCAGGTAGCCGCGCTCGCGGGGCTGCCGAAATCGGTGATCGCCGACGCGAAGCGCACGCTGGCCGAACTCGAGCGCGGCATGCATCAGCACGCGTCGACGGGAACATCTCCGGCCGAGAGTTCACCTCAACTGGGCCTGTTCGCACCCTCTGCCCCATCTGCCATGGAGCGAGCCCTCGAAGCGATCGACCCGGATGCGCTGACCCCGCGTGAGGCACTGGAAGCACTGTATCGGCTGAAGTCGCTCGGGTAAGCCCGGTTCTGCACCTCACGAAACGGGTCTCCCCATGCGGACATGAGGAGACCCGGATGAGCGCACCATGCGTCGCGCTCGTTGCCAGCGGTGAGTATGGGGTATCAGTTCTTGCGCTGACGATGGATGTTGCGGCTGTCCTTGTTCAACGACTTGTTGAGGTTGTGTTGTTCGCGCTTGGTCAGATGGCCGTTGTGCTTGGCCTGATCCGCACTTTCGCGGGCGGCAATATTGTTGTCGCGGGTTTCATCGCGGGTCACCTGCTTGGCATTGAGCTGGCCATCCTTCAAGCCCGCCTGGATACGATCCTGTTGGTTCTCGAGGCGGTTGTTGACTTCATTGACGCGCGGATGGCCTGGAACATCCGTCTGTGCCATCACGGCACCAGAAGCGAGCGCGGTGGAGATCAGCAGGCCGATCAAGCTGTTGCGGAGAGTCGTCTTTGCATGCATCAGTAGATCCTCGTTGATTAGTTGGCGGAACTGGACTTGTTTCGGAAAGAACCGCACCGGCGCCTAGCTGAAACACGGCATCCGTGCACCATGACCGAAGCTCGCACGCTGAATCGTCCGCGACTGGAAAACCCCTTCCCCCGCATCGATCCAGACCGTCATCGCCTGGCTGGCACAGTGCGAGGAACGGCATGACCGTGAAACGCGTTGACCGTCATCGTCATTGCCGGCGTATCTGTTCAGTCCGCGTTGCGGCGGCAGCCATCATTGGGCGGCCCCGCACGCCACGCCGGTGGAAAAGCTCCAATAGCCAGTGACTATCGGGAGCATCCATACAATCGAATTCCCTCGATGTTCTCCAAGGCGTAGCCTGCATGGGCCACCACTGAACCGGAGCCGCCATGAGCGACCATCGCAAGACTCTGACCAACGACGCCGGTGCCCCGCTCGCCGACAACCAGAACAGCCTCACTGCCGGCCCGCGCGGCCCGCTGCTGGTGCAGGACCATCAGCTCTTCGAGAAGCACGCACACTTCAATCGTGAGCGGATTCCGGAACGCGTCGTGCATGCCAAGGCTTCGGCCGCTTTCGGCACGCTCACCATCACCCACGACATAACCCGTTACACCCGTGCCAAGGTGTTCAAACAAGGTACGCAGACGCCGATGCTGGCACGCTTCTCCACTGTCGCCGGCGAACGCGGTGCAGCCGATGCCGAGCGCGACGTGCGCGGCTTCGCGCTGAAGTTCTATACCGAGGAAGGCAACTGGGATCTGGTCGGCAACAACACGCCGGTGTTCTTCATCCGCGATCCGTACAAGTTTCCCGACTTCATCCACACCCAGAAACGCGACCCGCGCAGCAACATGCGCAGCGCCACCGCGATGTGGGACTACTGGTCGCTGTCGCCCGAATCGCTGCATCAGGTCACCACCTTGATGAGCGACCGCGGCATCCCGGCCAGCCTTCGCCACATGCACGGGTTTGGCAGCCATACCTACAGCTTCTGGAACGATGCTGGCGAGCGTTACTGGGTGAAGTTCCACTTCAAGACCCGGCAAGGCATCAAGAACATCACGAATGCCGAGTCGGCCAGGTTGATTGGCGAGGATCGCGAATCGCACCAGCGTGATCTGTACGAAGCGATCGAACGCAAGGACTTCCCGAAGTGGACGCTGTACGTGCAGATCATGCCCGAAGCCGACGCGGAGAAGACTTCGTACAACCCGTTCGACCTGACCAAGGTATGGCCGCACAAGGACTACCCGTTGATCGAGGTCGGCGTGATGGAGTTGAACCGCAACCCGGACAACTATTTCGCCCATGTCGAGCAGTCCAGTTTCTCGCCGGCCAACGTGGTGCCCGGCATCGGCTTCAGCCCGGACAAGGTGCTGCAGTTCCGCATCTTCTCCTACGCCGATGCAGCGCGTTACCGGCTCGGTGCGAACCACGATCAGCTGCCGGTGAACCAGCCGCGCTGTCCGGTGCACAACTACGCGCGCGACGGATCGATGCGCTACGGCGACAACGGCGGCGGCAGCGTGAACTACGAGCCGAACTCCTTCGGCGGACCGGTCGAGGATCCATCGGTGAAGGAGCCGCCGCTGAAGATTTCCGGCGACGCCGATCGCTATGACCATCGCATCGGCAACGACGACTACAGCCAACCCGGCGACCTGTTCCGGTTGATGAGCGCGGAGCAGAAGCAGCAGCTGTTCGGCAATATCGCGGCGGCGATGCAGGGTGTGCCGGAAGAAATCGTGCGGCGCCAGCTCGGTCACTTCGCCAAGGCCGATCCGGCTTATGCGGCCGGCGTGGCGAAAGCCTTGGGTCTTCCGGGCTGAAGCATCGATGCGAACCATGCAGGAGGATCCTCCTGCGTGGCTCGCACAACGGACACTCAATACACGCTGTGTGCCATCTGCAAGCCGGGGCGCGGCCGCGGTGATGGCGCGACCACGGCGACCTCATCTGCATAAGGCATCGCGATATCCGGGATGGCGGCCAAGGCTTCCTCGGACAATTCAGGCAGCGGCACGCTCACCGGCTCCGACGGCTTGCGTGCAATCAAGCGTCCCGATTGCACCAGCTGCCCGATGCGCTTGCACACCTCGTCGCGGCCGAACGGCTTCTTCATGAAATCGTCCGCGCCGAAGCGCTGCACGTAGAACTGCTCGGTGGCCTGCTGGTTGCCGCTGATCATCACGATCGGAATGTGCCGGGTCTGCAGGCCGTGGCGCAGCGCACGCAGCACCGCGAAACCATTCATGCCGGGCAAGACGATGTCGAGAAAGATCAGCGCAGGCTGTTCGTCGCGCGCCAGCTGAATGGCACTCTCGCCATCAGCCGCCCTGGATACAGCGTAACCTTCATGGCCCAGCATCTTGCCGAGCACGGCGCAGATGGTCGGCGAATCGTCGACCACCAGCATGCGCGCGCCCAGCGCCGTCTGCACGTGCGGCACCGAAGGCTGTTCGCCATCCGTGTTGCCGAGCAGACGCTTGATAAAGCCGATCCCGCCGGCCATTCGTGCGAATCCGTCCATGCCACACCCCGACTCGTGGGGATGCACAGACGCAGTCCCCTTGGATTGGCGTGGATGTTCCCGCAGATCGGGCGACCAATCTGCGATGCACTGCTCAGGGTTTGTGAAAGAAAACCACTTCCTGTGGTTTTCTTTCCATCGCGAGTCCGGCTCATGTCCGGACTCGCTCACGCGCATCGGGCACGCGAGCGCCCGATGCGCGTCCGGCCATCCTTGGCCGGCTGAGAGTTTGTTTGTTTCACAAACTCTCAGCGTGCGTCCTTCAACCGCCGCAGATCGCGTCGCGCATGCTTGTCCGGGCGTTTCAGCGGGCCGCTCACGCCGACCAGCTGGCGCTGCTCATGCGCCGCTTCCCGCGCCACGCGACTGGACTCGGTCTCGCGATACAACGCCTGCGCCACGCTGGCCGGACCGCGCTTGTCGGACAAGCCCAGCACCTCGACTTCCAGCCGCTCCTCGCCGCGCGAGATGCGCAGCATGTCGCCGACATGCAGCGCCTTCGCCGGTTTGCAGCCCGCGTCGTTGACATCGATCCTGCCGCCGTCGATCGCCTGTTTGGCCAGGCTGCGCGTCTTGAAGAAACGCGCAGCCCAAAGCCATTGGTCGACGCGCAGACCGGTGGCCGGGTTGGCTGGAAGCTTGCTCATCGTCTCGATTATCGTGCAGTCACGGCAACGTTCGCACGCATCGGGTCGGTGCAGCCGCGCAGGTCAGGAAGATTCCGCGGGCGGCGCGATCATGTCGTGCGGATCCGGCATCGCGATGTCCGGAATCGCCGCGTGCTCGGCCGCGGTGTGCTCCGGCGCGGTCGGCACAACATCCTCCGCGGTACGCTCACGCACCACCAGCCGCCCGCTTTGCGTCAGATGCTGGATGCGCGCAAATACCTCGCCGCGACCGAACGGCTTCTTCATGAAATCGTCGGCACCGAAGCGCTGCACGTAGAACTGTTCGGTCGCCTGCAGGTTGCCGCTGATCATCACGATCGGGATGTCGTGGGTCTGCGGCTCGCGGCGCAATGCGCGCAGCACGGCGAAACCGTTCATGCCCGGCATCACGATATCGAGAAAGATCAGGTCCGGCTTTTCCTTGCGGGCCATCTCGATCGCTGTTTCGCCGTCCGGCGCCTTCAGCACCACATGGCCATCCTGGCTCAGCATCTTGCCGAGCACGGCGCGGATGGTCGCCGAATCGTCCACCACCAGTACCCAGGCCCCCTTGGGTACACCACTGCGAGGTGCCGCACGCCGCTCGCCAGGCTCGTTCCCGAAGAAACGCTTGATCAGTTCGAAACCCGCCATGACACGAGCCCCCCGCCCATGAGAATCCCTACTAGTCTCGGTGCAGCCGATGTCGGGCGCAAGCTGCCAGATCAGCCACCGAGCAGCAGATTGCCCAGCGGTATCGTGATCAGCGACAGCACGATGCCGGCGCCCAGCACGGTGTTCGCCAGAGTCGGCTCCAGCTCGTACTCGTCGGCCAGGATCGCCGCCGACACCATCGGCGCCATCGCCGCCTGCAGCACGCCGACGGTAAGCACCAGCCCGCCCACCCCGGTGGCCACGCCCAGCACCCAGCACAACAGCGGCGCCAGCAGCAGTTTCCAGCCCAGACCCCAGCTGGCTGCGCCCAGTTGCCGATGACCCGGATGGAACTTGAACTGCAGCCCGACCGAGAACAGCGCCAGCGGCGTCAGCGTGGCGCCGATCGGCGCGAATACGCCGTTCAGCCATTCCGGCCAGCCGCCGAGCAGACCCACGACAATGCCGATCACCAGCGCGACAAAGGCGGGAAACGTGGCGATGCGCCGGGCGATCAGCCGCGGCTGCGGCGTGCGCCCGGAATAGATCGAAGCCACCACGATGCCGGCCGAGGCCAGCACCGGGAACGCACCGATCTGGTCGGCCACCACGGCCAGCGCCAGACCCGGCTTGCCGTGCAATGCCTCGATCAGCGGATAACCCATGTACGCGGTATTGCCCAGGCCACAGACCAGGATCAGCGCGCCGGTGCGCTGCCGCGACCAGCCCAGCCGCGGCCCGAGCAGGCCGAACAGCAGCCACGCGCCGCCGAACGTGAGCCACATCGCCGCCACCGGAAACCACAGCTGCGGATCGAACTTCACCTTCGGGATCAGTTCCAGCACCAAGGCCGGCAGCGCCACATTGAGCACCCACCAGTTGATGCCCGGCACGATGCCCGCCGGCGGTTTCGCAAACCGCGCCACCACGGTGCCAAGGATCAGGCAGACAAACAGCAGCAACATCGCACTCATCGGATGGCGGCACACTTCGGGGGAGTGTCCCATTAAACGCGATGCCGTTCGTGTCCGGAAGCGGGTACCGCATCCTTATCGGTGATAATCCGGTGCTTGCCGTCGGCGAAGGCATACTCTCTGTCCATGAACGACCCCACCCATCTTGCGCACGGACTGGCCGGCGACGACACGCCGCCGGACTGGCCGACGCTGACTGCGCCCGAGGTCGACACGCTGCTGCGCGGCTATCCCGCGCTCGGCACTCCGACGCGCATCGACTGGCACAGCCCGCGCCCGCTATCGGCCGCCTGCCTGGTCGAGACGAGCCGCGCGACCGTCTTCATCAAGCGCCATCACCGCAGCGTGCGCTCGGTCGCCACACTCGGCGAGGAACACCGCTTCATCGCGCATCTGCGTGGCAACGGCACGCCGATGCCGGCCGTGCTGAGCGACGCGCACGGGCAAACCGCGGTGGCGCTGGGCGACTGGACATACGAGGTGCACGAACGCGCCGCCGGCATCGACCTGTACCGCGAGGCGATCTCGTGGTCGCCTTTGCCGAACCACGAACACGCCCGCAGTGCCGGCCGCATGCTGGCCGCGCTGCATGATGCGGCCGAGGGTTATGAAGCGCCCCAGCGGGACACCCACATTCTGGTCGCGCGCAGCGAGTTGATCTGTTCACCCGATCCGATCGCCGCGCTGCGCGCGCAGCTGCCCGCACGCCCCGGTCTGGCCGATTATCTGCAAGGCCGCGACTGGCCGACCGATCTCGCCGAGCTGCTCGCTCCCTGGCACGCCACCGCACAACCGCGACTGGCACAACAGCCGCGGCTGTGGACCCACGGCGACTGGCACGTTTCCAACCTGTGCTGGAGCGAGGGCGGCGCAAACGCACGCATCAGCGCCGTACTCGACTTCGGCCTCGCTGCCGCCACCTGCGCACTGTTCGATCTGGCCACCGCGATCGAACGCAACGCGATCGCCTGGCTGGCGCTCGACACCGGCATCGACGCCGCACACCCGGACATCGCCCGCGCGCTGATCGAAGGCTATCGCCAGCAGCGCCCGTTGAGCACCGCCGACATCCAGCTGCTGGCCGACCTGCTGCCGCTGGTGCACGTGGATTTCGGGCTGTCCGAGGTCGAGTATTTCCACGCGATCACCCACTCACGCGCCAACGCCGACGTGGCCTACGACACCTTCCTGCGCGGCCATGCGGCCTGGTTCGGCACGCCGCCCGGACAGACCCTGTTGCAAGCTATCCGCGACGGCGCCTGACAATCCGTGGTTCAATAGGCGTTCTTGAAGCGGGGGTGCCCGGCGTTTGCCGGGCTGAGAGAGTCCCTTGGAACCTGATCCGGTTTGTACCGGCGTAGGGAGCTTGCTGATTCGGCGCGTCCATTCGGACGTCCGGATCGCCGTCGCTTCGTCCGATCCCCAGAAGACGATGACGATGGCCTCATTCCATATTTCAGCTCTCCGCATTTCTTTCGCCCGCACGCCGCTGATCCTTGCGCTGATGTCGGTGATGGCGCTCGCACACGCCGGCGACGACAGCACCACCGAACCGCAGGCCACGCCGCTGGCGCCGGTGCACGTCAAAGCCAACAGCCCGCGTGGCTACCATGCCGACAACTCGCAGATGGACACCTTCGGCAGCTTCGGCAACGCGCCGCTGCAGGACACGCCGGCCGCGATCACGGTGATCACCCGCGACCAGATCGACGATCGCCAGCCGCGCACGCTCAGCGAACTGGCACGCGGCGATGCCGCACTGGGCGACAGCTACGCGCCGGTCGGCTACTACCAGGACATCGCCATCCGTGGCTACGCGCTGGATCCGGCCACCGGCTTCCGCTTCAACGAGATGAGCATGGCCGGCGAGCAGCTGCAGCCGCTGGAAGACAAGGAGCGCGTGGAAATCCTCAAGGGCCTCGGCGGCCTCGAAGCGGGCGTGGTCGCACCGGGCGGCTTGATCAACTACGTCAGCAAGCGTCCGGCCGACGTGCACACCGCCACCGTCGGCACCGACTCGCACGGCTCGCGTTACCTCGCGATGGATGTGGGCGCTTGGCTGACGCCCACCTTCGGCGTGCGCGTGAACGCGGCGCACGAGGACATGAACTCCTACGTGCAGCACGCCGATGGCCGCCGCACGTTCTTCTCGCTGGCCGCCGACTGGAAGATCAGTTCGAACGCCACCCTGCAGCTGGACACCAATTACCAGACCAGCGGGCAGCGCTCGGTCTCCGGCTACCAGCTGCTCGGCGGCACCATGATTCCGGCGCATCCCAGCACCAGTCGCATGCTCGGCTTCGAGCCGTGGCAGCGACCGGTCGGCGTCGACGCCAGCAACAGCACGCTGCGCTTCGACTACCGCTTCAGCGACCACTGGAGCACGCAACTGTCGGCCGGCCACAGCCATGTCGTGATCAACGACAACGTCGCCTTCGCCTACGGCTGCTTCTACTCGCCAGCCTGCGCCAGCGGTGCCACGCCGGGCTGGTTCTTCGCGCCGAACGGCGATTACGACGTCTACGACTACCGCAGCCCCGACGACACCCGCGTCAACGATGAGGTCCGCGCCGTGCTGAAGGGCTCTTTCGACACCGGCACGCTCAGCCACGAAGTCAGCTTCGGCACCAGCGCATTCCGCCGCACCATCGACCGGCGCCCCTACGTCTACGACTACGTCGGCACCGCGAATATCGACGAGGTCAATCCGCCCTACTTCGCGCCGTCACCGAACCAGCCGGGAGCGTCGGCACGCCGACTGACCAGCTGGCAGCATTCGGTGTTTGCACTGGATCGTGTGCATCTGACCCCCCAATGGCAGCTGCTGGCCGGTGGCCGCTTCGTGCGCCTGCACGAGCGTGCCTACGACGACAGCGGCGCCCCCGAACGCGACACCCGCCTGAGCAGATTTCTTCCGCAGGCCGCCGTGCTGTGGCAGCCCACCACACAGCTGACCACCTACCTCAGCTACAGCGAAAGCCTGTCGCTGGGCAACGAGGCGCCGTACTGGACCTCGAACGGCAGCGCCACCCTGGCACCGCTGTTGTCGCGCCAGACCGAGGCCGGGGTGAAATACGCCTGGAGTGATGCGCTGAGCCTGCAGGCTGCGCTGTACCGCATCCGCCAGCCGTACCAGTTCGCCCAGCCGGACAACACCGCTGCCGGTTTCACCTTCGTCCAGCACGGCGACGAAGTGCACAGCGGCCTCGAACTCAACGCCGCCGGACAGCTGACCGACAAGCTGCGCCTCACCGCCAGCCTCAACCTGATCCAGGCACGCGCGCAAAACACCGGCACACCGAGCTACGAAGGTCATCAGGTCGTCAACGTACCGCGCCTGCGCACCGCCTTGTATCTGGATTACCGCCTGCCGTTCGCTGCCGATCTCAGCCTGCTCGGTGGCTGGCGCTACGCCAGCAGCAACATGGCCACGCCGAACGGTCTCACCCGCGTGCCGGCCTACCACGTGTTCGATACCGGCCTGCGCTACGTCACCCAGTGGAACCGCCACGCGCTGACGTTGCGACTGAACGTCGACAACGTGTTCAACCACATTTACTGGCGCGACACCGGCACCTCCGGCGGCGACAGCTACCTGTTCCCGGGTTCGCCGCGACTGGCTCGCCTGTCCGCGACGTTCGATTTCTGATGTCCTGGATCGAACTCATCGGTGCCTTGATCAGCGCGTGGGCCGTATGGCTCACCGCCCGGCGCAAGCCGTGGTGCTGGCCGATCGGCCTGCTCTCGGTGACGCTCTACGCATGGATCTTCGTCGACGCGAAGCTCTATTCCGACGCCCTGCTGCAAGTCGCGTTCGGCGGGCTGATCGTCTATGGCTGGGTGCGCTGGCTGCAGAACCTCGGCGACGACGGCCTGGTGCAGATCGCGCCGTTGCCCGCGGCGCAGGCCGTCACGCACCTGCTCCTGGGCGCCGTTGGTGCGCTCGCGCTCGGCTTTGCCATGCACCGCTGGACCGACGCCGCCCTGCCCTGGCTCGACGCCGCGCTGACCGCCTTCAGCCTGGTCGCACAGTGGTGGCAGGGCCGCCGGCATGTTGCCGCATGGTGGCTATGGATCGTGGTCGACGTGATCTACGTCGGCGAGTACGTCTACAAGTCGCTGATGATCACCTCGGTGCTGTATGCCGGATTCATCGTGCTGGCGATGATCGGCTTGCGGAGCTGGCGGATGGCCCGTCGGCAGGCGCCAGCCGGTTTCGAAACCACCTGAGTCCAGTGCGGCAAATCCCCGTTTGCCCGGTCGCGACATTTTCCTTGCGCAACATCGCCGCGGTCGGTGCAAAATGGCCACACGATGAAAGCCTCGGTTGCCAGAAAGCGGGTTCTGTCTATCGCCATCATGCTGCTGGCCATGGCGCCGGCTGCCGTTGCGCAGAACATCTACAAATGCACCACGCGGGCCGGGCAGCTCGAATACACCGACCGTCCCTGCCCCAACGGCAAAGGTGAGCTGATCCATCAGGCCGACGACAGCGAAATCATCGACCAGTACCTGCGCCTGGGTCAGGACGCGAAGGCGAAGAGCTACGCGGACTCGCACCATCTCGAAGCGCTGTACCAGCAACGTCTCGCCGCTCAAAAGGAGGCGATGGAAGAAAGAGCCCAGCGCCAGGCCGACGAGGCGATCGCCGCGCAACAGCGCGATGCGGCAGCACGGCAGCAGGCGCTGGCCGACGAGGCCGCCAACCGCGACCGACTGCGCGCCGAAAACGATGCGCTGCGCCAGCAGAACGACGCATACCGCGATCAACTGTCCCAGCCGGTCTACAACGCTCCACCAGCCTATTGGGGCACCGTGCCGTACTGGAGCGGCCATCGCGACCGCGACCGCGGTGATCGCGACCATGATCATGATCATGATCATGGTCCGCACCGCCCACCGCCACCGAAAGAGCCCGTATTCCACCCATGCAAGCAGATCGCTGGTGGTCAGGTGCAATGTTGAAGGCGGCCTATGCGCCGACGCGGCCGCCAGCCGATTGACACCCTGGAACGGGGAAACCCATGGTTGAGGCAGACGCCATCATTGTCGGTGCAGGTCCTGCCGGTCTTGCCTGCGCGGCGAGCATGCGCGAGCTCGGCCTCCGGGCGACGATCCTGGAGAAGGCCGATGCGGTCGCCCCGGTCTGGCGGCGCCACTACGACCGGTTGCATCTGCACACCGATCGGGGGCACTCCGGCTTGCCCGGCATGGCCATGCCACGGAAGTACCCGAGGTATCCGTCGCGCGCACAGGTGGTCGACTACCTCGAAAATTACGCGGCGCAGTTCGACCTGCACCCGATCTTCAACAGCGCAGTGCAAACCGTCCGTCGCGATGATGCGAGGTGGCGTGTGGAGACGGCGCAGGAAAAGTTCATCGCACCCGTCGTGGTGATCGCGACTGGCTGGGCTGACTTCCCCCACCGTCCGGGCTGGCCTGGCTCGGATGCGTATCAAGGTGCCGTCATTCACAGCAGCGAATATCGCAATCCGGCGGCTTATGCGGGCAAACGCATGCTCGTCGTGGGCTTCGGCAATTCGGGCGGCGAGATTGCGCTCGACCTGGCGGAAGCCGGTGTCGACGTGACCCTGGCGGTGCGCGGCCCGGTGCAGATCCTGCCGCGCGAACTGCTCGGCCTGCCGATCCTGACCTGGGCGATCGCCCAGGCACGCCTGCCCGCGCGGGTGGCCGATTTCATCAATGCACCGGCGATCCGTCTTGCCGTCGGTCCGGTCCGCAATCTCGGTCTGAAGATCGCCCGCAAGGGACCACGTCGGATGATCGAAGAGGACCACCGCGTGCCGCTGCTCGATGTCGGTACGCTGGCCCGGATCAGGGACGGCGCGATCAAGCTGCGCGGCGGCATCGACCGATTCACCGCCGATGGCGTGGTGTTTGCCGAGACACCCGCGGAACCGTTCGATGGCGTCATTCTCGCGACCGGCTTTCGCCCCGACCTGCGCAAGCTGCTGCCCGATTCCCACGATGTCTTCGACGACCACGGCATGCCAGTCGTGACAGGTCGCGCCACGGCTGAACCGGGACTGTTCTTCTGCGGTCTGATCGCCTCGCCGACCGGGCAACTTCGCGAGATCGGCATCGAGGCGCAGCGCATCGCGCAGCTTGCCGCCATCCATCTGTCGCACTGAGGTTCGACCCTTCAACGGGCATGGCTGATTCAACGCCTGACAGGTCGATCCGGCATCCGCGGGAAAAGCTATAGTCGCGCGATCAGGAAATCGGTATTCACTCGGCTGAAGTTGGGAGAACACGTGAACAACTATTTGAAACCCCTGTTCCTGGCGGCCTGCTTTTCTGCCTGTCTGGCCTCCATTCCATGCTACGCAGGCGGACTGCAGGCAGCCCGGAACCATGCCGCCACGACGGCACTGCTGTCCGCACCCGACGGCAACGACCGTGCCTCGATGGAAACGATGCAGATTCCCAGCCACGGCGCGCTGATGAATGCGCTGGTCTACGTCGCCGCGGGTGCGGGTCCGCACCCGGTGGTGATCTTGCTGCACGGCTTTCCGGGCAACGAGCGCAACCTGGATCTGGCGCAGGACATGCGCCGCGCCGGCTGGGACGTGCTCTATTTCAACTACCGCGGATCATGGGGCACGCCGGGCAACTTTTCGTTTTCGCACGGCATCGAGGACACTGCCGCCGCACTGGCCTACCTGCGCCAGCCTGATGTCGCCAAGAAGCTGCGCCTGGATCCCACCCGCATCGTGCTGATCGGGCACAGCATGGGCGGTTTCATGACCGTCCAGGGTGCCGCCGCCGATCCCGCCATCAAGGCCTTCGCCACCATCTCGGCCGCCGACATGGGCGGCTCGATGCAGCAGATGCTGGCCAGCGACCAGAAACCGGACGCCTTGCACAAGATGAGCGCGGGCCTGGCCAACGAAGGCATGGCCCCGCTGAGTGGGTGCACGCCGGACGGGCTGGCGCGTGAGCTTGCCGATCATGCGGCGAGGTGGACCTTCAGCTCGAAGGTCGATGCATTGAAAAGCCGCACGGCGCTGATCGTCACCTCGGACGATGGCCTGGCGAAGGCGAACGAATCGTTTGCGGCAGGTTTGCGCAACGCCGGCGACACCCACGTGACGACCGTGCACCTGCCCACCGACCATGCCTATTCCGACCAGCGCATCGAGCTGTCGCATGCGGTGCTGGAATGGTTGGCAGCGCTGCCGAGATAACGCGGGAAACCGTGACGAAACAACGCCGCGCCCTGTCGTCACGTCATCCTTCTTGACGGGTCGCGCGTTTGGGAGAACAGTGGATATGCAGGTGCATGTCTGCCGGTTGGCGGCTTCCCCCTAGCCACTCTGATCCGTGATCCACGGAGGATTTATGAAACGGCTTTCCATGATGATGTTCGCAGGCGTACTGACCGTCGGTGCAGGTGCCGCGATGGCGTCCAGCGGCTCACTCAACGAATTCAGGCCCGGAGTGATGCCGGTGCTGGTGCATGTGGATGCAAAGGGCAAGGTTACCGAGGTCTCGCCGTCCGCCGAACTCTCGCCGAAGGTCAACCGGCTGCTGCGGCAGAGCCTGGACGAAATGATCTCCAAGCCCGCCACGGAGCACGGGCGGCCCGTCAGCAGCCAGTTCGTCATCAATCTCGCCGTGCAGGCCTCGCCGCGTCAGGAAGGCGATTACCTCGCCCGGTTTGTCTACGTGTCGAGTTCGCCGGTTCCCAACGGATCGTGGTACTGGGTGCACATCGACGGCCATCGACTGGCGCTGGCGAACAGGAACGACTTCGGCCGCCAGCCGCGTCTGCATTTCGATGACCGACGCGGATATCCGGAGCGGAATTTCCCCAACTATTCGCGCATGCCGTCCCCGCCGATTCAAAACACCGCGCACAGCGCACCCAGCCCCGCGCCGCAACCTGCACACTGAGCGAAGGCCGCGGCACAGGGTGGAATGGCCCCCTTTCCGGAAACCGGATGATGGGGAACAAGAGAAGCCCGCCATGACAGGCGGGCTTCTTGTTTGTCGTGTCTGTGATGGAACGTGCACCACCCGTGCCGGACAAGACAAACCATGTCGACTCCCAACGCGACCAGACAGCCCTCCGCTCAGGGGCTCTCCAAGCCATCAGCCCCTGCCGATGCCGTCCAACTCGGCGATTACGTCCTCGCCAAGCTGCAACTCCGCCGCCGCCAGGTTCTCGCGCAGATGACTCAGCGACGACGTGCCGGGAATCAGCAGGATGTTCGGCGCACGAGCCAACAGCCACGCCAGTGCGACCTGCATCGGCGTGACCCCGAGACGCGCAGCAACGTCGGAGAGCGTCTGCGATTGCAGCGGCGTGAAACCACCAAGCGGAAAGAACGGCACGTAGGCGATGCCTTGCGTGGCGAGTGCATCGACAAACGCATCGTCTTCGCGATGGGCCAGATTGAACTGGTTTTGCACGCAGACCACCGGCGCGATGCGCTGGGCTTCGGCCACTTGCGTGGCAGTGACGTTGCTCAGACCCAGATGACGGATCAGTCCCCGCTGCTGCAGACCGGCCAAGGTGCTGAACTGCGGCTCGATCGATCCTTCGGACGGCGCATGCACGTTGCCCATGATGCGCAGGTTGACCACATGCAGCACATCGAGCCCGAGGTTGCGCAGGTTGTCGTGCACGGCCTGCTCCAGCTCGGCCGGGCTCTGTGCCGGATTCCACGAGGCATCGTCACCGCGCAGCGCGCCGACCTTGGTGACGATCACCAGGTCGTCCGCATACGGGTACAGCGCCTCGCGGATGATCTTGTTGGTGACATGCGGGCCGTAGAAGTCGCTGGTGTCGATGTGATTGACGCCGGCCTCCAGCGCCGCGCGCAACACCGCCACC
>DAHUXL010000151.1 GCA_027307195.1 Rhodanobacter sp.
AAGGGCGCGCCGCACGAACAGGCGGCGAAGGATTTCCTGGCCTTCATGCAGAGCCCCGCGGCACAAGCGGTGTACCGCAAGTACGGCTTCCTGCCGGCGCATTGAGGATGGACGAGATGCATCGCTTCGATTCGCGCAGACGGTGGTTTGGCATGGGCATCGCACTCGTCGCGACGCTGCCGCTCGGCGCGGTGCATGCCGTCGATGCAGCGGCGATCACCACACAGGGCAACGGCAAGGGCGCCGCGCCGTGCGTGGCCTGTCACGGTGTGGATGGCGGTGGTCAGGTCGCGGCGGGCAATCCGCGTCTGGCCGGTCTCGATGCGGCCTATCTGCAGAAACAGCTGGACGATTTCGCCAGCGGCGCGCGCACCAGTCCGGTGATGCAGGCGACCGCCACGGCACTTGGCGCGGACGAGCGCGCGGCACTGGCGGCGTACTACGGCAAGTTGCCGATTCCGCCCGCTTTGGCAAAACCCGCCACGCCGATGCCGGCGGCGGACAGCGTGGGCGCCATGCTCGCCACGCGTGGCCACTGGGACAACAATGTGCCGGCGTGCGTGCAATGCCACGGTCCCGCCGGCGTCGGCGTGGGCGCGCATTTCCCGCCGCTGGCCGGGCAGCCGGCGGCGTATATCGTCATGCAGCTCAAGGCGTGGCAGCTGGGTGCGCGGCACAACGATCCGCTGCAGTTGATGCAGCATCTGTCCCATGCGCTCAGCGAACGGGACATTCGCGCCGTGGCCGACTGGTTTGCCGCGCAGCCGCTGATCGCCAACGGAGCCACGCCATGAAGCCGACAATGGGGTGGGTGGGTGCGATCGCGATGGCTGCGTTGAGTGCCTGCACGCAGCAGCCGACGGGCACGACCACGGCCAGTCCGTCGGCTGCTGCGACCGTCGCGACGATGCATGCGTCGGCCGCCAGCAAGTCGATCACCAGTGCGCCGGAAGAGTTCACGCCACCTGCGGAAGCGCAGATCCCCACCGGCCCGCTCGGCGACATAATCAGGCAGGGACGCGACATCTTCACTGACACGCCAGTGCACGCAAAGGCCTATGTCGGCAATGGCCTCAACTGCAGCAACTGCCATCTGGATGCCGGCCGGCTGGCGAACTCGGCGCCGTTGTGGGGCGCCTACGGCATGTATCCGCAATACCGCAAGAAGACCGGCCAGGTGAACACGTTTGGCGAACGCCTGCAGGGATGCTTCCGTTTCAGCATGAACGGCAAGGCGCCGCCACTGGACAGCGCGGAGATGGTCGCGCTGGAAACCTATGCGTGGTGGATGGCCAAGGGCGCGCCGGTCGGTGTGAAGCTGAAGGGTGCCGGTTATCCCAAGCAGGATTTCAAGCCACCGCAGCCGGCGGACTTCGTGCGCGGCGAGAAGGTCTACGCGGCGAACTGCGCGCTTTGCCACGGCGATGACGGCCAAGGGCAGCAGATCGCCGGTCGCAATGTGTTCCCGCCGCTGTGGGGGCCGCAATCGTTCAACTGGGGCGCCGGCATGCATCAGTTGGACAATGCCGCCGCGTTCATCAAGGCGAACATGCCGCTCAGCCGCGGTGGCACGCTGAGCGATCAGGACGCGTGGGACGTGGCGATGTTCATGGATGCGCACGAGCGTCCGCAAGACCCGCGCTATACCGGCGACCTCGGCCAGACGCGGGCGAAATACCACGACACGCCGGATTCGCTGTACGGCACCGAGGTCAACGGGCATCTGCTGGGCGCGGCACCCACCAGTCAATGAGCCGAGTACAAGGTGGAAGCGCGTTCAGGAATCGAATGCGAAATCGTTGAATGAGGGATCCGGCTCCGAGCCATGGTGGGTGTCAGTATCAGCCATGCCGCCAGAAGCCTGGGAACCATCTGCTGAAGTCATGCCGCAGGAGACATATGCAGCAGCTTGCCTTCGCCATCGCGCACGCTGACCTCCACCGCAATACCTTGCCGCACACTCTCGGTCACGATGCAGAAATCCTCGAACTGCGCCAGCAGGCGCTCGAGATGCTGCATGGAGGCCGTCGAGTGGGTCATGCCTAGCTCCACGGAAATGCGCCCGACGCGCAGGCGTCCGCTTGCATTTCGCGCGAGCGTCGCACGGGCACGCGCGCTCAGTTTGCCGGGATCATTCTTGAACTTGTGCAACGAGAACAGCAGGCTGGCCGCCAGGCAATTGGCTACCGCTGCAGTCAGCAAACGCGAAGGATTGGGTCCGGCATCGTGACCCAGCGGCGGCGCTTCATCGGTGTGCAGCGGCTCCAGCGCAGCGCCGGCGAAGCGCACGCAGAATTCGTAGTCGTTGATCTGCTCGAGGCTCAGCTCGATCGTCTGTTCGTTGCTCATGTCGGCTTTCTCCCAGGAGTGTGCCGGCCACCGTCGCGGGCCAGCCACGTGTAGTACAGCAGTGGTATCACCAGCAGGGTCAGCACGGTGGAAACCAGCACGCCGAATACGAGCGACACCGCCAGGCCCTGGAAGATCGGGTCGCTGAGAATGAAGAATGCACCGAGCATCGCCGCCAGGGCGGTGAGGATGATCGGCTTGGCGCGCACAGCGCCGGCCTCGATCACCGCATGTTCCAGGCTCAGTCCCGCCGCCAGCGAGTGGTTGATGAAGTCCACCAGCAGGATCGAGTTGCGCACGATGATGCCGGCCAGCGCGATCATGCCGATCATCGAGGTGGCGGTGAACTGGGCGCCCAACAGCCAGTGGCCCGGCATCACGCCGATCACGGTCAGCGGGATCGGCGCCATGATGATCAGTGGCACCACGTAGCTCCTGAACTGCCCCACTACCAGCAGGTAGATCAGCAGCAGGCCCATCGAATAGGCGATGCCCATGTCGCGGAAGGTCTCGTAGGTGATCTCCCACTCGCCGCTCCAGCGTACCGAGAATCCGCTGTCGCTGGTCGGCGGTCCGGTGAATTCCTGGATCAGGTGATGATCGTCGACGGGTGTGTCGCTGATCTTGCTGACCAGCCGGAACATGCCGTAGACGGGGCTGTCCTCGCTGCCCGCGTCATCGCCGGTAACGAAGGTGTAGGGCAGCAGATCCTTGTGGTAGATCGCACCGGCCCAGGGCTTCTCGACTGCCTTCACCACCTCCGAGATCGGTACCAGCTGGCCTGCGCGGGAGCGCACGCGCAGGCTGAGGATCGAGTCCATCGATCCCAGCGCTGCTGGCGGCAGGCGCAGCAGGATCGGCACCGCGTATTTGGCATTCGGGTCCGCCACGTAGCTCGCCGGATCGCCGCCCACACCCGCACGCAAGGCTTCGACGATCTCCGCCTGGCTTATACCCAGCGCCGCTGCACGGGGGCGGTCGATCTCGACCAGCTGACGGGTGGCCTGCGGGTTTTCGACGCTTGGATTGACGTCGGCGATACCCGGCGTCTTGTCGAAGAGTTTCTCCAGCGACAACGCCACCGCGCGCTGATCCCTGTAGTCGGGCCCGTAGATCTCGGCCACGATCGGCGCCATCACCGGTGGGCCGGGGGGCACCTCGGCAACCACCAGGTGCGCGTGGAAACGCTGCGCCACGGCAGCCAACGCCG
Source organism: Rhodanobacter sp. (assembly GCA_027307195.1). Taxonomy (GTDB): domain Bacteria; phylum Pseudomonadota; class Gammaproteobacteria; order Xanthomonadales; family Rhodanobacteraceae; genus Rhodanobacter. The sequence continues at coordinate 3,560 of DAHUXL010000151.1, forward strand.
GGCGCACCGCCATCGCGATCTGGTGGCTTTGCCGCTTGCGCTCGTTCTTGTCGACCAGGTTGACCTGGATGTCGCCCTGATAGGGCTGGTTGCGCAGGTAGTACTGGCGCACCAGACCATTGAAGTTCATTGGTGCCGAGGTGCCGGCATAGAGCTGATAATTCTTCACCTCTGGCACGCGGTCCAACACCCGGCTCATGTCGACCAGGACGCGCTGGGTCTGCTCCAGGGTCGAGCCTTCGGGCATGTTCAGCACTACCTGGAACTCCGACTTGTTGTCGAACGGCAGCATCTTCAGGATCACCAGCTTGACCCCGGCCAGCCCGGCCGCCAGCAGTACCAGCAGGCCCATGCCGAGAAACAGCCGCCGACGGTTGCGCGCCGCCTTCGGGTTGCCGAGGAAGGGAGTCATCAGGCGGGTGAACAATCGCTGCAGGAAGCCGTCGATCCTCGACGCTTCCATCACCCGCGCATGCGATACATCGCCCGCCGGCGTGTGCATGTGATTGCGCAGCAGCCGATAGGCCAGCCACGGCGTGATGATGAAGGCCACCGCCAGCGAGATCAGCATGCCGACCGAGGCGTTGATCGGGATTGGCCGCATGTATGGCCCCATCAATCCGCCGACGAACGCCATCGGCAGCAACGCGGCGATCACCGTAAAGGTGGCCAGGATGGTCGGGCCGCCCACTTCATCCACCGCCGCCGGTATGGCCTCGAGCACGCCCTTGTCGTTGCGGGCCATGTGCCGGTGGATGTTCTCCACCACCACGATGGCATCGTCGACCAGGATGCCGATCGAGAAGATCAGCGCGAACAGCGACACCCGGTTGATGGTGAAACCGATCGCCCACGAGGCGAACAGTGTCACCGCCAGCGTCACCACTACCGCGGTGCCGACCACCACGGCCTCGCGCCAACCCAGTGCGAACAACACCAGCAGCACCACCGCCAGCGCGGCCAGTGCCAGGTGCAGCATCAGTTCGTCGGCCTTGTCGTTGGCGGTCTGCCCGTAGTCGCGAGTCACCGTGGCATGCACGCCGTCGGGGATGTCCACGCCGCGCAATTCGCCCAGTCGGGTGCGAATGCTGGTGGCGATGGTGTGGGCGTTGCTGCCGGCCTTCTTGGCAATCGCCAGCGTGACAGCGGGAGTCAGTCCGCTGAGTGGGCCGGACTGGCCCGGCGGTGTGCCGAAGGATGCCAGCCGTGTCGCATCATTCGTGCCCGGCACCACGCGGGCCACGTCCGACAGGTAGACCGGGTGGCCATTGGCCAGGCCGATCACCAGCTGCGACACCTCGCCCGCGTTCATCAGCAAGCTGCCGGCCTTCACTGGCCGGTCGCGATTGCCGCTGATCTCGCTGCCCACATCGGCGGCCACGTTGGCCGCCTTCAGCGTCTGCGCCAGATCGCCCACGCTGAGCTGATAGGTCGCCAGCTTCGCCGGGTCGATCTGGACCATCACCGCGCGATCGGGCGCGCCGATGGTGTAGACATCGCGCGTGCCGGCCACCCGCTTCAGGTCGGTCTCCAGCGTGTGCGCCACCCTGGCCAGTTGTTCGGGCCCGATCCCGGGGTGGTCGGACCACAAGGTCACCGCCATCATCGGCACGTCATCGATGCCGTAGGGCTTCACCAGTGGTTGCCCGACGCCCAGCCCGGACGGCGCCCAGTCGGCGTTGGAATAGATCTTGTTGTACAGGTTGACCAGGGCCTCCTGTCGCGGCACACCGACGTCGAACTCCACCGTCACCACGGCCATGCCCGCGCGACTCATCGAGTAGACGTGCTTGATACCCTTGATCTCGGACAGCTTCTGCTCCAGCGGAAAGCTCACCAGATTCTCGACGTTGTTCACGCTGGCGCCCGGATATGGCACCAGCACGTTCGCCATCGTCACCTCGATCTGCGGGTCTTCCTCCTTGGGCGTGATGATCGCGGCGGCGATGCCGAGCAGCAGCCCGGCGAGCGCAAGCAGCGGGGTGATCTGCGACACCTGGAAGGCGCGCGCGATGCGCCCTGAGATACCCAGCTTGGCCGGCTGCTCACTCATGGGCCGATGCACCTTCGGCGTGCTGCTTCTGCAGATAGGCCAGCGCCGCTTGCGGGTTGCTGGCGACACGCTCACCGTCGTCCAGCCCGGCCAGTACCTCGACCTGATCGCCGTCGCGATTGCCGGTGCGCACCTGACGCAGGACCACGCCGTGATCGTCGACCACATAAATGCCTACCAGCTCACCGCGCTGCACCACGGCCGAGGCCGGCACCAGCAGACGCTGCGCCTCGCCGGTGGCGAACGCCACCTTCACCGTCATGCCCGGATACAGGCCTGTCTCGCCTGCCGGCAAGGTCAGCCGCACGTTGAACGTGTGCGTATCCGGGTCCGCATAGGGAAATACCTCGACGCTCGTTGCCGTGACGCCATGCGCAGCCACGTTCCCCCACCGCACTTCGGCGGAATGCCGAGTACGAATCGCATCGACCACGCTCTGCGGCACCTGCACGTTGACCCGCAGATCATCCAGCGCCTGCAACTGGATCAGCGGCTGGGGCGAAGGCGGGCCGGCCTGCACGGCCTCGCCCACGTGTACGAAGCGACGGGTGATGATGCCGGCAAACGGCGCACGCAACACGGTGTAATCCAGCGCCTGCCCGACTGCGCTCGACTGCGCCCGCGCCGACTCCAGCGCCGCTTTCGCCGCATCACGTGCGGCACGCTGCTGATCCATCTGCGCGGTGGAGACATAGCCCTTCGCGTACACCGCGGCGATGCGCTCGTAGGAGGCCTGAGCGTCCTTGTAGGTAGCCTGGGCCGAAGCGATCTGCGCCTGTGCGGCGTTGCGCGCGGACTTCTGCTCCACGTCGCTGAAGCGCACCAGCACAGCGCCCTTGGCCACCACCGCGCCGACCTCGAACGGCAACTCGGTGACCCGCGCGTTGGTCTGCGCGGTGATGGTGACCTGGTTGACCGCCTCGACCACGCCATCCCAGACCTGTTCGCTGCGCGCTTGCTCCGCATGCACCACGCTGCTCGCCAGTGGCGGCGGCGATGCGCTGCCCGCAGCAGGTTGCTTGCCTCCGCAAGCCGCGAGCACAGCCACGGCGATGGACGGCGCGAGGAGGCGCAGGCTGAACTTCATGGGGTGGACTCGCTTCGAGCGTCGATGGGTCAGGATCGGAATGCGCAACCGGGCTTCATCCCCAGCCAGCTCAGGATCTTCGCCAGCGGGCAGAATCCGGTAAACGCGGATTGCAGCAGGTTGGCCCCGACGAACAGCGTCAACAGCAACCACCACGGCGACACGAAGTGGGCGAGGATCACGCTGAGCAGCACGATGCTGCCGGCGAACGCGAGGACGAAGCGATCAATATTCATGGAAGGGCTCCTTCGGTAGCCTGAGAATCAGAGATGGTCTTTCAGGCGCACGATGCCGAGCGCCTTCATCACGTACTTTTCGTATACCGGCTCGGTGTTGCCCACCCGCATCTTGCGCAGGTAGTACTTCTCGAAAGCGATCTTGGCCAGATGCACCCACTTGCCGGTCCTGACCCAACTAACGTTGCGTGGCGGGATCTGCGGCAGCGCGACGAAGGCGACACCGGTGTCGCCCATGTCGGCCAGGCATACGGCGTTCCAGGTCGCCTGTTCGACCGGTTCCTTGCCCTCAATGACATCGCGTAGATTGCGGGCAATCGCCGTGACCATCGACTCGATCATGAATCCGGTCTTGGGTGCGCCGGTCGGCACCGGAGTTGCCTCCACCGGTGGGATCGCCACGCAGACACCGGCAGAGAAGATGTTGGGGTACGCCGGACTGCGCTGGTGCTTGTCGATCAGGATGAACCCGCGCGGATTGGTCAGGCCTTCCACACCGCGCACCGCCGGCACGCCGGTGAACGCCGGCAGCAGCATCGAGTAGGCGAACGGCAGTTCATGCGACTGCACCGGCACACCCTTGCCATCCACCTCGTCCACCTTGACCTTGTCGGACTCGACGGCCGTGACCCTGGCATTGGTGATCCACTTGATGTGCCGCTGGCGCAGCTCGGACTCCATCAAGCCCCTGGAGTCGCCGACGCCACCCAGACCCAGGTGGCCGACATAGGGTTCCGATGTCACGAAGGTCATCGGCACGCGATCGCGCAACTTGCGCTTGCGCAGGTCGGCATCGAGGATCATTGCGAATTCGTAGGCCGGTCCGAAGCAGCTGGCACCTTGCACCGCACCGATCACGATCGGGCCAGGGTTGGCGAGAAAGGCCTCGTAATGCTGCCACGCCGACTGCGCATGGGACGCCGTGCAAATCGATTCGGTATGACCAGCGACGGGCCCGAGGCCGGGCACTTCGTCAAATGCCAGCCGCGGTCCGGTGGCGATCACCAGATAGTCGTAGTCGAGCAGGCGACCGTCGCTGAGACGCAACCGGTTTTCACTGGCCAGTACCGCTTCAGCCGCCATATCGATGAACTCGATGCCCTTGCGCTTCAGCGGTTCGGCCACGTCGAGGCTGATCTCCTCGGGCTTGCGCCAGCCCACCGCCACCCACGGGTTGGACGGCGTGAAGTTGAAGCGCGGACCATCGCCGACCACGCTCACGCTGTGGCCGGAACCCAGTACAGCCTTGATTTCGTAGGCTGCCGCCATGCCACCCAGGCCGGCACCAAGAATGATGATCTTCGCCATGATTCGACTCTCCTGCATGTCTTTCATTCAGGATGCGCATCCGCACCGGAGGGAGCGTTGACGCAGGTCAACAAGCTTCACTAAAGAATTATTTACTAATTTAGATATAGCTTATTTAGATGGCGGTGGTAAAGTCAATGACCAGAATATCCGCTGGATCGATTGCTCCCGGAGCCCCCGCGATGTCCCTGCCGATCAAACTCGACCTGACTGCCATGCAAGCCCGCTCCGAAGACGCCTCGCGCTTGCTCAAGGCGCTCGGCAACGCGCAGCGACTGCGTATCCTGTGCCTGCTCGTAGACCGTGAGATGTCGGTGGGACAGATCAACGAGCAATTACCCGATCTGGGCCAGTCCGCGCTTTCGCAGCACCTGGCCAAGCTGCGCGAGGAAGGCCTGGTGCGTACGCGACGCGAATCGCAGACCATCTGGTACACGCTCGAACACGGGCCAGCCGAGCGGATCATCGAATCGCTCTACAGCATCTATTGCGCCGTCGACGAAAAGCCGCGTGCACGGAAATCCCGAGCCTGAGGGTCGGATGCATGTCCGGTAGGCCGGACATGCCAGAGTGCGTTGCTCTCGAGTGTCGCGCGCGCCGTTGACCGAGACCTGATCACCCGAGCCCGAGGAGCCTGTCATGCAACATCCCGAAGTGAAAGCGTTCTTCGACAAGGCATCCAACACCTTCAGCTATGTGGCGTGGGATCCGGCCACGATGAAGGCGGCGGTGCTTGATAGCGTGCTTGATTACGATGCGGCGTCCGGCCGCACCAGCCGCAAATCGGCCGATACCGTCATCGCTTTCGTGCGGGCGCAGGGACTGATCGTGGAGTGGGTCATCGACACCCACGTGCATGCCGATCACCTCTCGGCGTCGTCGTATGTCCAGTCAGTCCTGGGCGGCAAACTCGGCATCGGCGAACATATTCGCACCGTACAGGACAGCTTCGGCGCGCTGTTCAATGCGGGTACCGAATTCCGCCGCGACGGTAGTCAGTTCGACCACCTGTTCAGCGATGGCGAGCGCTACATGGTCGGCCGCATCGAGGCGACAGCGATGCACACGCCAGGCCATACGCCAGCATGTGTGACCCACCTGATCGGCGACGCGGCGTTCGTTGGCGACACGCTGTTCATGCCCGACTACGGTACCGCGCGATGCGATTTCCCCGGTGGCGATGCGGCCACGTTGTTCCGCTCGATCCAGAAGATCTACGCACTGCCGGGCAGCACCCGCATTTTCCTGTGCCACGACTACAGGGCCCCTGCCCGCGACGAGTTCGCGCATGAGACCACGGTCAGTGCCGAGCGCAGCAGCAACATCCACGTGCACGATGGTGTCAGCGAGGCGGAGTTCGTGGCCATGCGCACAAGTCGCGACGCCACCTTGTCGATGCCGCAGCTGATCCTGCCCGCGGTGCAGGTCAACATGCGCGCCGGCCAGCTGCCACCGGCCGAAGACAACGGTGTGCGCTATCTGAAAATCCCGTTGGACGCGATCTGAATCCGGCCGACTCAATCAACTCGCCAGGAGAACATCCATGCAGCTTCGCCCGCTTTCAAAGGAACTCAGCGCCAGTCCGCAGATCGTCGTTGCCGACATCGCGGTGCTGGCGGCGCAGGGCTTTCGCAGCATCATCAACAACCGCCCCGATGGCGAAGAGCCGGGCCAGCCGAGCAGTGCCACACTGGCCGCGGCGGCAAGGCAGGCCGGGCTGGACTATCGGCATATCCCCGTGGTGACTGGCCAGTTGCAGGCCACCCAGGTGACGGCATTCGCCACTGCGCTGGCCGACATGCCCGGGCCCGTGCTGGCGTTCTGCCGTACCGGCACGCGTTCCACCACCTTGTGGGCGCTGCAGGCCAGGGGCTCGGCGGACGCCATCCTGGAAACGGCGAGGGTCGCCGGCTATGACCTGTCGGGCCTGCGCCCGCAACTCGGTGATGCGGCACACGGTCAATGAGCGGCACGGCCTGCGCCACGCCTTGAAGCCGGTCTCTATCGGGAGTCATCCATGGATCATCTGCTGTCCCTGCAGGCCCTGCTCGCCATCGCGTGCGGCTCGGCCGTCGGTTTTTCGCTGGCGCTGATCGGCGGCGGTGGCTCGATTCTCGCGGTGCCGCTGCTGCTGTACGTGGTCGGCGTGCACGATCCGCATCTGGCGATCGGCACCAGCGCGCTGGCGGTGGCGGTCAATGCCTTCGCGAATCTGATTCCGCACGCGCGCGCCGGTCACGTGCGCTGGAAGGTGGCGTTCACCTTCGCTGCCACCGGTGTGGTCGGCGCCTACATCGGATCAACCATCGGCAAGGTGGTCAACGGCCGGCACCTGCTGGTGCTGTTTGCCTTGCTGATGCTGGTGGTGGCTGCGCTGATGCTGCGTGGTCGCCGCAGCGGTCCGGATCGCTATCCGCTGCCACGGATGTATCCACGACTGGGCGTGGTGGGCCTGGGCGCCGGTGGCCTGTCCGGCTTCTTCGGCATTGGCGGTGGATTCCTGATCGTGCCGGGGCTGATGTTCGCCAGCGGGATGGAAATCATCCATGCCATCGGCACGTCGCTGTTCGCCGTCGGCGCCTTCGGCCTGACCGCCGCCACCAACTACGCGATCTCCGGCCTGATCGACTGGCCGGTCGCGGCCGAGTTCATCGGTGGTGGCATCGTCGGCGGCTGGCTCGGTGCGATCGGTGCCAGGCGGCTGGCGAAAACCCGTGGTGCGCTCAACCTCATCTTCGCGCTGGCGATCATCGCCGTCGCGATCCTGATGCTGGTCAAGAGCCTGCATGGCTGATCGATCGATGACCGGCATGTTCGTGGCCCGCGCTGCGGCACAATGACCGCTGGCCGTGGTGGGAGTGCTGGATGATTTATGTCTTGCTGAGCGTTGTGTGCAGCGTGCTGGTGTCGGTACTGCTGAAGCTGGCGCGCCGTTTCGAAGTCGACGTGGGCCAGGCGATCGCCTGGAATTATGTGGTGGCCGGTGCGCTCACCGCGCTGATGTTGCAGCCGTCGCTGGCGACGCTGCGCGAACCCGGAGCGCCTTGGCTGGCGCTGATCGGGCTGGGCATCCTGCTGCCAACGATCTTTCTGGCGCTGGCCGCCTCGGTGCGGCATGCCGGCATCGTACGCAGCGATGCGGCGCAACGGCTGTCGCTGCTGCTGTCGCTGCTGGCGGCGTTCGTGCTGTTCGGCGAGCAGCTCACTGCGCTCAAGGGGATCGGCATCACGCTCGGCCTGCTGGCCCTGCTGTGCATGGTCTGGCGCAGCGGGCAGGGCACGGTGGAACGTGGTGTGGCCGGCTGGCTGTATCCGCTGCTGGTGTTCGCTGGCTTCGGCGTGATCGACATCCTGTTCAAGCGCGTGGCGCAGGCCGGCGTGCCGCTGGGCGCGTCACTGCAGGCGATGTTCGCGCTGGCCTTGCTGGTCGCGTTCGCGCTGCAGCTGTGGCGTCGCCTGCAAGGTCGCACCCGCTTCACCGCGCGCAGTGCGCTGGCGGGTGTCGCGCTGGGGCTGGCCAACTTCGGCAACATCCTGTTCTACCTGCGCGGCCATCGTGCGTTGCCGCAGCATCCGGCGCTGGTGTTTGCCAGCATGAATATCGGCGTGGTGGCACTGGGTGCGCTGGTCGGCATGCTGGTCTTTCGCGAGCGGCTCAGCCGGCTGAACCTCGCTGGTGTGGTGCTGGCGCTGCTGGCGATCGTGCTGATCGCCGCCGCCTAGCAGGTTGTTGAAAACAGCCTGCTAATGCGATCCACGGATGGATCGTCCGCGAATCAATCATCCAAGTGATTGATTCGTCGGAGCCGAGTCCGGGCATGTATCGGACTCGGCGAGTTGGAGAAGGGCAGTACAGCCCTTTTCCGACAATCGGCCAAATCCCGGTGGCAGTGACTTCCGGGAGATGAAACGGCATCCCATCGGTGCCAGTGTGCAGCACTGCTGGCGCGGCCGCGTCGTGGCAACCAAGGATCATTCCATGCACAAACTCCCACTCGCCGCGCTGCTAGCTGCGTTGCTGCTCAGTACCGCCGCCGTCGCCGCCGACAAGAAAGACGACAAGGCCAAACCCGACAGCAAACCCGACGCGACCCTGGTGCAGCCGCAGACCTCCGACAGCGAAGGCTCGGTGTCGGTCGAAGGCCATCGCATCGACTACAAGGCGGTGGCCGGGACCCTGATCCTGTACGGCAGCGGCGACAAGGAGAACGAGCCGCAGGTGAGCATGTTCTACGTCGCCTATTTCAAGAAAGGCGCCGACGCGGGCAAGCGACCGGTCACCTTCGTCTACAACGGCGGCCCCGGCTCGGCCACGGTATGGCTGCACATGGGTGCGTTCGGGCCGAAGCGCGTGGTGACCGCGGACGACAGCCACACGCCGGCGGCGCCGTATGGTCTGGTCAACAACGATTACAGCCTGCTTGATGCCTCCGACGTGGTGTTCATCGATGCGCCCGGCGCCGGTTTCAGCCGGCTGATCGCGAATGACGACGACAAGTCCAAGCGCGACGAACAGATGAAGGATCGGCGCAAGGCGATCTACGGCGTCGACGGCGACGGCCACGCGTTCGCCCAGTTCATTACCCGCTTCCTGTCGAAGTACGGGCGCTGGAACTCACCGAAATACCTGTTCGGCGAAAGCTACGGCACCACCCGCTCGGCGGTGCTGGCGAACATTCTGGAGAACGAGAACAGCGTCGACCTGAACGGCGTGATCCTGCTCTCGCAGATCCTCAGTTTCGACACCAGCATCGACGGGCCGGAGTTCAATCCGGGCATCGATCTGCCGTACGAACTGGCATTGCCCACGTTTGCGGCCACCGCGTTTTACCACCACAAGCTTCCACAGCAGCCGGCGGCGCTGGAGCCGCTCCTCGAAGAAGTGAAGAAGTATGCACTGGGCGATTACGCGCAGGCCTTGATGGCCGGCTCGCGGCTCGGTGACGCGCAGAAACAGGCGGTAGCCGAGAAGCTGCATCAGTACACCGGTCTGACGGTGGCGTATCTGCTGAAGGCGAACCTGCGTGTCAGTGGCGGCATGTTCGAGCAGCAGCTGCAGAACGATGGCGACATCACCACCGGCCGGCTGGACAGTCGTTTCTCCGGCCCGGCGATCGATCCGCTGAACAAGGGCTCCGACTACGATCCGCAGTCGTCGGCGATCAGCTCGGCCTATGTGGCTGCGTTCAACGACTACGTGCGGCGCGATTTGAAATTCGGCGAGGGTCGCCAGTACCGGCTGTTTGCCGACATCGATCACTGGGATTTTTCGCACAAGGCGCCGGGCGTGCAGGGCGAGGCGCTGCAGTCCTCGACCAATGTGATGCCGGACCTGGCCACCGCGATGAAGACCAATCCGAATCTCAGGGTCTATTTGAATGGCGGCTATTACGACCTGGCCACGCCATTTTTCGCCGCTGACTACGAGATGCATCACCTGCCGATCCCGGCCAGCCTCGAGGGCAACATCAGCTACTCGTGGTATCCGTCCGGCCACATGGTGTATGCGCACGAAGCGTCGTTGAAGCAGCTGCATGACAACGTGGCCCGCTTCATCGGGCAGACCGACAACGTCAAACACTAGGCGGGCTGTGCCGCCCGGGCGCTTAGCGCTTGGGCGGGGCGCTATGCCGCGGTGCAGTCGAGCCGCGCACCACCAGCTCCGGGCTGAAGCCTTCGTTGGCGCTGCTGACCGGCTCGCCGTTGGCGGCACGCTGCAGGTCGCCGATCAGCCGCTGCGCGGCGTGCCGCGCGATTTCCTCGGTGGCCTGGCGCGCGGTGGTCAGCGCGGGCCACGACTGCTTGGAGAACGGGCTGTCCTCGAAGCCGGCAATCGACAATTCGTATGGCACGTTGATGCCATCCGAATGCGCGGCGGCCAGCACCCCGGCGGCGATCTCGTCGTTCGAACCGAAGATTGCGCTGGGTCGGTCTTTCAGCGCCAGCAACTTGCGCGCGCCGCGGAAGCCGTCGTCGAAGGTATAGTCGCCGGGCACGATCAGCTTGCGGTCGAGGGCGATGCCGTAATCCTTCAGCGCGTCCTCGTAACCCTGGTAGCGCTCCAGGCTGGAACGATGCTCGCGTCCGCCCCACAGGAAACCGATGCGCTGGTGGCCGAGCTGGATCAGGTGTTCGGTGATCGCATAGGCGGCGTCGCGATCGTCCACGTAGATACACGGCGAGCCATCCTGCGGATCCTTGCGCGCCGAGATGATCCGGATGAACGGGATTTTCGCCTCGCTCAATGCGCGGATCAGTGCCGGCTGTTCGGACATCGGCGGCGCCAGCACCAGCCCGGCCAGCCGCGAGCGGCGCACCAGTTCGCGCAGCTCGTCGGCCAGTTTCGGCGAGGACGAGTCGCAGGGATGGATTTGCAGACCGAAGCCGCTGCTGCGGCACACCGACAGCACGCCGCGCTGCAGGTTGATGATGTAGTGCGCGTTCGGGTTGTCGTAGACCAGACCGATCGCGTAGGCACGGGTGCTGCGCAGGCTGCGCGCGGAAGGGTCGGGCTGATAGCCCAGCGCGTCGATCTCGCGCTGCACCTTCTCGCGCGTGCGGGCATGCACCGAAGGCTCGTTGTTGATCACGCGCGAGACGGTCTTCAGCGAGACGCCTGCGCGTTCGGCTACATCCTTGATGGTGGCACTGCGCAACCGCTGAACCTCATGCATCGTGATGGATGGTGCCGTCGCGCCCTCGCGCCGACTACGTTGCGCAGGAGTGTGCGACATCGCCTGCATCCTAACTTATGGGCATGCCCGGCGCGATGCGCGACTCATGCGCCGGACGCCTGGCCGGCCCGGTGGCCGACCAGTCCGTAGTAGAGGATGTACAGGTAGCACGGCACCATCAACAGCGCGAACGCGAGCTGGAAGTCGATGTGCTGTTTCAGGTGCACGAACAGCTGCGGCACCACCGCGCCGCCGGCGATGCCCATGATCAGCAGCGCCGAACCGCGTTCGGTGTGACTGCCAAGCCCCTTGATCGCCAGCGGAAAAATCGCCGGCCACATCATCGCGTTGGCGAAACCCAGTGCGGCGACGAACAGCACCGAGCTGTACCCGCTGGTCGCAAACGCCCCCAGCGTGAACAGCACGCCGAGCACGGCGGAGACCGCCAGATAGCGCTGCTGCGAGATGAAGCGTGGAATCAGCAGCAGCCCGGCCACGTAGCCGAGCAGCATCGCGCCCAGTGTGAACGAGGTGAAGAAGCGCGTCTGTTCCAGCGGCAGGTGGAAGCTGGCGCCATAGGTGCCGATCGCGTCGCCGGCCATCACTTCCACACCGACATACAGGAACAGGCACAGTACGCCGAGCCACAGGTGCGGAAAACTGAAGATGCTGCCGTCCCGGTGGCCGATCGCCCGCTCACTGTTCGCGCCGGCCGGCTTGATCTCGGGCAGCGACGAGCGCGCGATCCAGATCGCCAGCAGCACGAGCAACCCGGCCATCACCATGTACGGAAGATGCACCTTGCCGGCAAAGGCATTGAGCAGCGCCTCGCGTGCTTCCGGCGTCGGTGCCGACTCGACCTGCTGGCCGAAGGTGCTGATGCCGCTGAGCACCAGTGCGCCGAAGGCGAACGGTGCGATCGCGCCGGCCAGTTTGTTGCAGATGCCCATGAACGCGATGCGCTGTGCCGCGCTGTCGATCGGGCCGAGGATGCTGATGTACGGATTGGAGGCGGTCTGCAGCAGCGACAGGCCGGCACCAATCACGAACAACCCGGTCAGTGCGCCCGGATACATCCGCATGGTGGTGAACTGACCAAACAGTGTCGCGCCGATCGCCATCACGAACAGGCCCAGCGCCATGCCCTTCTTCATGCCGGTGCGGCGCAATACCGCCGACGACGGCAACGCCAGGAAGAAGTACGACAGGTAGAACGCCATCGGCACCAGGAACGCATTCACATCGTCGAGATTGAACGCCAGTTTGACGAAGGTAATCAGCGGCCCGTTGAGCCAGGTCACGAAGCCGAAGATGAAAAACAGCAGGCCGATGATCAGCATCGGGCCCAGGTTGGTGCGTTCGGACGGCGCCGCCGCCAGCGTGGTTGCCATGGTCTCTTCTCCCCGGAGTCCGACCGTACCGCACCGGTCGAATGACCGGGACAGACAGGAATGTCTCTTTAATCGCCGGAAAGTGCAACGTTGTCAATTAATGCCTGGCAGAGATTGTCCGGCTGGCAGCCTGATCGGGTCATCCAGGCGGCCACATCGGAACGTTTGTGCGGCGCTGCGGCATATCGCTTTGGAAATGTCTAAGCCTTATAGAGGAGGCTTTGCCAGGCCATTTTCTGTGCCAGTCAAGGTGATTTATCGGAGTGTCACGACAGCTATGTTGCGGCGCCATATCGAATGTTCCGGAAATTACCGTCAGTCATGTTGACAACGTTGTCATTTTGACAGCAGACTCCGCCGGAATCAGGCCAAAGCCCGATCGGCAGCGAACCGTTGCGTACCGATCAGGGCGTTGCCGGCCACGGGGAGAGTGGAGTGGGGGAAGTCGCCAACCAGCGTCATGCAGCAGAACCGTCGGCGACGGCGCTGGCCGCTGCTGCGCCGGGCTTCAGCGAGGCGTTCCTGGCCACCGATGTCGGTGGCACGCACGCGCGCATCGGGCTGGTCGTCGGCAACGCGGCAGGCAAGCGCCCGGTCAGCGTGCTGCACTATCACCGCTACAGCTGCGCCGACTGGAGCAGCCTCACCGCGATGCTGCAGGATTTTGTCGGGCAGCTGGCCGGCACGCCGCATGCGGCGCTGCAGGGTCAGCTCCGTCATTGCGCGGTGGCCTGCGCCGGCTACGTGCTGGACGACGCGATCATCAACGACAACCTGCCGTGGCCGGTGTCGATCCGCGAGATCCGTGACGGCCTCGGCATCCAGCGGCTGGCGGTGATCAACGATTTCGAGGCGCTCGCCTACGCCATCCAGTTCATCGATGCGGACGAGATCCGGCCGATCATCGAAGCCGCCCAACCGGCGGCGTCCGGGCCGGTGCTTGTGATGGGTCCGGGCACGGGGCTGGGTTCGGCCGTGCTGTTGCCGGGCCAGCCGCGGGCGCACGTACTGGCCACCGAGGCCGGGCAGATTTCGCTGGCACCGGGCAACGAGCGCGAGATCGAGATCCTGCGTTTGTTCCGTCGCGATCGTCCGCATGTGCCGTTCGAGGATGCGCTGTCCGGTCCGGGCCTGCTCAAGCTCTATCGCGCGCTGTGCGAATTGCGCGCCAGTCCGGCGCGACTGCTGACGCCGGCCGAGATCACCGGTGCCGCGCTGGCCGGCAATGATGCGGCGGCGGTCGAGGCACTGGAGGTTTTCTGCGGCCTGCTCGGCAGCTTCGTCGGCGATCTGGTGCTGCTGTACGGCGCCCGCGGCGGCGTCTATCTGGCCGGGGGGATCCTGCCGCAGATCCAGCCGTTCCTGCTGGCCAGCAGCTTCACCGAACGCTACTTCAACAAGGGCGTGATGCGCGCCTATCTGCAACAGGTTCCGGTACGACTTATCGAGCACGGCCAGCTTGGTGTCATTGGCGCCGCAGGCTGGTTTCTGGATGAGCGGCAGGGAGAGTGAGATGCCCATCGTCCAGTGACACGGCGCCAAGCCAGCCAGAACACAAGTCCATGACCGCGCCACGCCGGTCCTGATTTCGAGCCAGCCTCTGAGGGGAGGACATCATGAATTACCGCAAGACATTACTCGCTGCCAGCATCATCACCAGTCTGTGCGTGTCGGGTGTGCTTTATGCACAGGACGCCACGCAATCGACCGACAGCAGCGCCACCAAGGCCCAGCAAAAGAAAGCCAAGGAGTTGGCCACAGTCACCGTGATCGGCATTCGCGACAGCGAAGCCGAGGCGCTGCAGATCAAGCAGGCCGCCGCCTCGCACATCGAAGTCGTGACCGCCGAAGACATCGGCAAACTGCCGGCCAAGAACGTGGCCGATACCTTGCAGCGCCTGCCCGGCGTCAACATCAGCTCCTCCAGCGCCAGCGAGGGTGGCTTCGACGAAAACGATCGCGTCAGCCTGCGCGGCACCAATCCCAGCATGACCCAGACGCTGGTCAACGGCCACAACATAGGTACCGGCGACTGGTTCGTGCTGAGCCAGGTGCAGACCGTGGGACGCAGCGTCAGCTACAGCCTGCTGCCGTCGGAAGTGGTCAGCCAGGTGGTCGTACACAAGACCTCCGAGGCCAAGATCGTCGAAGGCGGCAGCGCCGGCTCGGTGGACATCATCACCCGCAAGCCGCTGGAATTTGCCAAGCCGGTGACGGCCGAAGCGTCGATCGGCGGCGTCTATGCCGATCTGCCGGGCAACACCAAGCCGCAGTTCGACGGCTTGTTCAACTGGAAGAACGACAGCAATACCTTCGGCGTGATGGTGCAGGCGTTCTACGAAAAGCGCAGCCTGCAGCGCAACGGCCAGGAAGTGGTCGGCGGCTACAATCAGATCACGGCCGCGTCCGCCCCGAACACGGTTGCCGCTCACCCCGAATTAAACGGCAAGTACTATCCGAACGAAATCGGCGCGGTGCTGTTCACCCAGCAGCGCGAGCGCAAAGGCGGCGTGATCGATCTCGAGTGGAAACCCACCGACAATCTGACCCTCGACCTCAACGGCTTCTACTCCAAGCTCAAGGCCGACAACTACAACCGCAACTACATGATGTGGGCCAGCAGCGCGCTGGGCGGTGCGACCGGTGGCGTGCTGACGCCCGGCGCGGTCAGCAACAACGTGATCACCAGCGGATCGATCAGCGGCGGGACCAATCCGTACGGCGTGTACGACCAGATCTCCCGCCCCGGTGCATCCTCGCAATCCAGCTACCTGACCCTCGACGCCGACTGGCGCGTGACCGACCACCTGAGTTTGAAGGGCCAGATCGGAACTACCAAAGGCAAGGGCGACAGCCCCACCCAGGACGTGATCGAGCTAGGCACTGCCGGCGGCGCCGGCGCCAGTTGGGCCATGAACGGCAAAGGTAGCCCGATCAACTGGAACCTCGGCGGCGACAACGCCTCGCCTTCCGGCATCTTGCCGTCGGCGGGCTGGATCTTCGGTGGCCAGGATATCCACGTGAAGGACAGCGAGAACTGGGGCGCGCTTGACGGCACGCTGGCATTCGACGACGGCGCCATTTCCTCGCTGGACTTCGGCGTGCGCTACGCCGACCATACCCGCAAGAACCCGAGTGAAATCGCGCAGGGTCCGAACTGGTCCAGCAACTGGACCGACCCGACTGCCTATCCGACCAGCCATCAGAATTATCCGGGCGACTTCACCAGCTCGCTGGGTGGCAGCATCCCGCAGAACATCTGGTACTACACGCCAGGCCAGCTGGCGGCGATCGATGCATCGTTTGCCAATCGCGATCCGGTGTCGCGCTTCTATTTCAACGACATCTACAAGGTCAACGAGAAGGACTCGGCCGCCTACGTCCAGCTCAACTTCGAAAGCGGCATCGTCGCGGGCAACGTCGGCCTGCGCTACGTGAAGACCAAGGAGAACATCGGCTACACCAGCACGGCTCCCGATGCCGAGGCCACCACGGTGCATGGCCCGATCACCGGTTCGGCCTTCGGCGACTACTACTGGAATACCTTCCGGAAGAGCTACAGCAAGCTGTTGCCTAGCGGCAATCTGAAGTTCGATATCCGCGACGATCTGGTGGCGCGCTTCGCGGCATCGCAGACCATGACCCGTCCGGACTACTCGGCTCTGGCCGGTTCGGTCTCGGCGGATGACCTGACGCATACCGGCAGCGGTGGCAATCCGAAGCTCGAACCGCTGGTCTCGTCCAATTTCGACGCGGCACTGGAGTGGTACTTCGCACCGCGCGGCCTGCTGTCGGCTGGCGTGTACGACATGAACCTGAAGAACTACATCGGCTTCGGCAACGAAAACCGCGAGTTCAAGGACATGCAGGCGAGCCAGGCGGCCGGGCACGACGTGTTCAGCACCTACCTGATCAGCGTGCCGCACAACGTCAACGGTCACGTCAAGGGTGTCGAGCTGAACTATATCCAGCCGATCGGCGAGAACTTCGGTATTTCGACCAACTACACCTATGCCGAAGGCAGCGCCAGCAACGACAAGCCACTGCAGGGCACGTCGAAGAATACCTACAACCTGTCGGGTTACTTCGAGAACAAGCGGTTCAATGCCCGCGTCAGCTACACCTACCGCTCGAGCTTCTACGCCGGTGTGAGCCGTACCGATACCTTCTACCAGGACAGCATCGGCACGCTTTCCGCCTCGCTCGGTGTGACGCTCACAGACTGGATGTCACTGTCATTGGACGCGATGAACCTCAACAACCCGAAGCTCAAGTACTTCACCAAGAACCCCGCCTACGGCGAGCAGCCCGACGCGTTCTATGTCAATGGCCGTCAGTACTATTTGAGTCTTCGCTTCAAGCTCTGAACCCGTTTCACGCAATCGCGAGCCATGGACGGCTGCGCACTCTCCCCTTCCGGGCCCGAGCAACTGTTTTCGGGCCCGCTTTTTTGAAGGCGTCATGGCCATGCCATGCATGGCATCCTGCGACGCTTGCGACGGAGATTGCCGATGACACGCCGTTTGTTCTCGCTGTTCTGCGCATGCCTGTTGACCGGTGCGGCCGTGGCCGCGACGCCGGTTCGCGCGACGCCTGCTGCTGCGAAAGATTCGATTTCACTGATTCCGTTGCCGGCGCAACTCACGGTTGCCGACGGCAAGTTCAAGGTCGACCCGTACACGCCGATCGTGGTCGCCGATCATGCCGGGTCGACCCGGCGCACGGCGCGTTATCTGGCCGAGCTGATCGCGCGCACCCGCGGCCTGCATCTGCTGGTGAAGCAGGGCACTGCAACAACACCTGCGATCGTGCTGCGGCTTGACCCGCGCGCGCCGGTGGCAAACCGCGAAGGCTATGCGCTGGATGTCACGCCGCAAGGCATCCGCATCACCGCACGCGATGACGCCGGCCTGTTCTACGGTGCGATGACGCTGTGGCAACTGCTCACACCGGACGCGCAACACGGTGCAGTGCAGGTGCCTGCCATGCAGATCCGCGACCAGCCGCGTTTCACCTGGCGGGGCCTGATGCTGGATTCCGCGCGGCACTTCCAGAGCGTGGCCGAGATCGAGCGGCTGCTGGACCAGATGGCCGAGCACAAGCTCAACGTCTTCCATTGGCACCTCACCGACGATCAGGGCTGGCGCATCCAGATCAAGCGCTATCCCGAACTCACCCGCATCGGCGCATGGCGCACACCGCCGGATGCCGGACACGACGGCGAGCCACAGCACTACGGCGGCTTCTATACGCAAGACGAGATCCGCCATGTCGTCGCCTATGCCGCCGCGCGTCAGATCACGGTGGTGCCGGAGATCGACATGCCCGGCCATGCGCAGGCGGTGGTGGCCGCATATCCGCAGTTCGGCGTCACCGGCCAGCGCCCGCCGGTGTCGGTCGACTGGGGCGTCAATCCGTATTTGTACAACGTCGACGACGCCACCTTCCGGTTCATCACCAATGTGCTCGACGAGGTGATGGCGCTGTTCCCGTCGAAGTACATCCATGTCGGCGGCGACGAGGCGGTCAAGGACCAGTGGCAGGCCGCGCCCGCGGTGCAGGCGAAGATGCATGCGCTCGGTCTGAAGGACGAGGATGCGCTGCAGGGCTGGCTGATCGATCGCGTCGGCAAGTACCTCGACGCGCATGGACGCCGGCTGATCGGCTGGGACGAGATCCTCGACGGCGGCGTGCCGGCCGATGCCACGGTGATGTCGTGGCGCGGCACCAAAGGCGCGATCAAGGCGGCGCAGGCCGGCCACGACGTGGTGCTGTCGCCCGCACCGGACCTGTATCTCGACCAGCTGCAGAGTGACCGTGCCGACGAGACCGCCGGGCGCATCCCGGTACGTGACCTCGCCAGCGTGTACGCGTTCGAGCCGGTGCCGAAGGAACTCGATGCCGCGCAGGCGCAACACGTGCTGGGCGCGCAGGCGAATGCGTGGACCGAACACATGCCGACGATGAAACACGTCGAGCATGCGGCGTTCCCGCGTCTCGCGGCGCTGAGCGAGGTGGACTGGTCGCCGGCGGCAGCGCGTGACTGGAACAGTTTCACCAGCCGGCTGCCGGCGCAGTTCGCACGCTATCGCGCGCAGGGCATCGGCTATGCCGACAGCGCATTCGCGCCGGACATCGCGCTGGATCGCAACGCCGCGCTGACCAGCGGCATGGCGCAGGTCAGCCTGTCCAATCAGGCCGGTAGCGGCGTTCTGCGCTACACGCTGGATGGGAGCATGCCAGGGCGTGATTCGCCGGAGTACCGTGCGCCGTTCGCGGCGAAGCTGCCGGTGACGGTGCGTGCGGTGACACTCGCGCCCGATGGCAGCATGCTGGCCGCGCCGCGCGAACGCGTGCTGTCGCGAGCGGCCCTGCTGAGCCTCGGCGGCAACCAGATGCCGAACTGTCCCGGCAGCGATTTCCGCCTGCGCGTGCAGCCGCTGCCCGACGCCACCTCGCCGGCGCCGGTGTACAGCATCAACGTGTTCAACACCTGCCAGCTGTATCCGGCGACACCGATGGACGGTCTGGCGTCAATCCATGTCGATGCGGTGCGGCTCGAGCGCAACTTCGCACTCGCGCACGAGCAGAAGCTGGTGGTGTCGCGTCCGCAGGCCACGCCGTTCGGCGAGCTGGTGGTGCATCTCGATCAATGCGATGGGCCGGTACTGGCCAGCATGCCGTTGCCCGATCCGGCGCACAGTGCGCGCCATTTCGCGCTGGATGCGACGTTGCCGGCACAGCATGGTGAGCACGCGCTGTGTCTGATTTACACCGCGCCTACCGACGGTCCGCTGTATGCGCTTGATCGGGTTGCACTGATGCTGGATGGAACGACGCGATGAACGTATCGCCGCGCCGGCTCGCCTCGCTCGACGCGCTGCGCGGCTGCACCGTGGCGGCGATGCTGCTGGTCAACGATCCTGGCGACTGGGATCACGTCTACTGGCCGCTCGATCACGCGGCGTGGAACGGTTGCACGCCGACCGACCTGGTATTTCCATTCTTCCTGTTCGTGGTCGGCGTGTCGGTGGCGCTGGCGATCCTGCCGCGGCTGGAGCAGGGCGCCGATCGCGCCGCGCTGATGCATGCCGCGTTGTCGCGCGCGTTGCGCATCGTCGGGCTCGGCTTGCTGATCAACGTACTCGCGTGGTGGTGGATGCCTGGTGCGCACCTGCGCTTTCCCGGCGTATTGCAGCGGATCGGCGTGTGCTATGCCGGAGTGGCGCTGTTCGCGCTCTGTACCCGGCCGCGCACGCAATGGGCTGCGATTGCGGTGCTGCTGCTCGGCTACTGGTGGTTGCTCGTGCTGGGTGGATCGCTGGAACCGTGGACGAATATCGTCAGCCGCACCGATACCGCCGTGTTCGGCCGCTTTGCCTATCTGATCGACCCGGCCACCGGGCGCGGCCATGATCCGGAAGGCTTGCTCAGCACCTTGCCGTCACTGGCCACCGCCTTGCTCGGCCTGCGCGCGGGTTGCTGGTTGCGCGCGGGCAGACTCAGGCCACTGCTGATCGGCGCCGTGCTGTCGTTGCTGCTGGGTGCGCTGTGGTCGCTGTGGCTGCCGCTCAACAAGAACCTGTGGACGCCCTCGTTTGTATTGTGGACGGCGGGATGGGCCGCGCTGGCGTTGCTGGGATTTCACCTGCTGATCGATCGGCGCGGCTGGCCGGCGTGGGGGCGACGCTTCGGGGTCAATGCGATCGCCGCCTATGCCGGCTCCGAGCTGATGCAGATCCTGCTGCCGGGGCTGGGACAGGACTGGCTGTATCAACATCTGTTTGCCAGCTGGATGACGCCGCGATTCGGCCCCTGCATTCCGTCGCTGGCTTTCGCGGTGGTGTTCGTGGCGATGTGGTGGCTGATCGTGTGGGCGATGGATCGCCGGCGGATCTATCTCAAGTTATGACGATCAGCGCCGCCCGCGCAGCGCCTTGATGAACAGCGCCATCGCGAACACGCCCAGCACGAAACCGATGCTGGCGCCCCATAGACCGCCCGTCGCTCCGGCCAGCAGATAACCGATGCCGAAGCCCAGCGGAAACAACAGCAGCAGCGGCAGGCATCCCATCCGTCGATTCTTCAGCGCGCCGCCACCAGCACGTCGGGCAACGAGGGTGGATAGCGCAGCAATGCCTGCTTTGCCAGCTGGGTGTCGGCGGCGGACAGTTCGATCAGCGGCGTGAGCTTGCCGCCGATCAGCGCGGCGATTGCGGCGCCGTCGCGATACAGCACGCGCGAGCCGGCCAGCGCCGGCACCTTGTCGCCGACCA
Organism: Rhodanobacter sp.; assembly: GCA_027307195.1. Lineage (GTDB taxonomy): Bacteria > Pseudomonadota > Gammaproteobacteria > Xanthomonadales > Rhodanobacteraceae > Rhodanobacter. Next base: position 24,585 of record DAHUXL010000151.1, read on the forward strand.
GCACGGTGCCGACCAGGTTCAACGGATCGCTGCCGCTGAGGCAGACCAGCTCACCGTCGTCCGCGCGCTGGCGCACCGCGCGCAATGGCGCGATCGCCTCGGGCAGCGCGAACTGTTCGCCGACCAGGCCCTCGACGAAGCGCCCGCCGCGGATCTCGCCGCGTGCTTCCAGCCGGTGATAGACGCGCAGCAGTTCGCGCCACGACGGCAGCCATGGTGCTTCGCGCTCCAGCAGTTTCCAGAACACCACGCCGTAGCGGCGCAGCAGGGCGCGGGCGATGTGTTCGATGGCTTCAGAATCAAGAGCTTCACCCTCTCCCAACCTCCCCCTGCGTGCAAGGGGAGGGGCAACAGCGGCCGCCGCGGTGCCTGGACTCCCTCTCCTGCTCGCAGGGGAGGGTTGGGCGACCGCAAGGGAGTCCTTCAGGTGAGGGCTGCTCTTCGCCAGCGACCAGCGACCAGCATCCTCGATGCCGCCGAACTGATGCCGACGCAATCGCCGATGCCGTCCGCCATCACGCTTTGCCGCCGGCAGCAGCAGCGCGCGCAGGCCGGCGAAGCTATCGGCGCTGACCCGACCGGCGGCGACCAGTTCGCCAAGCGCATCCTCCAGTTCGGTGCGCAGCAATCGGGTGGCATCCAGCAGCTCGTCGAAAAACAGCGCACCCTGTTCGCGCAGTACATCGGCCACGGCCTGCGCACGCGACGACAGCAGGATATCCTGCGGATCATCGCTCGCAGCAACGGACGTCCAGACGGCCATGTCGCGTCGCGGAAGCAGCACGATCGGCGTGTTGCGTACCGGTCCGCCACCGCCGCCGCTGCCCGTGCGCAGACGCGCCCAGCCGATCCGTCCGGCACGGCACAGTTCGTCCAGCCAGCCGATCGAGTAGTCGTCGATGCGTGCCGTCAGAATCTCCGATTCCCAGGCGCCGGCTGCCGCCTCGTAGCCTTCCAGCTGTGCCAGCGTGGCGACCAATGCATCCGGTCCGCTCAGTCGGGTCGCCACAGACACGTGCTGCCAGTCGAACAGGAAGCGCATCAGCGCGCGCCGGCTGACCGGCTCGATCTCGCGGCGCAGGCGGCCAAGGGTGTAGCGGTGGATGCGTGCCAGCAGATGCCGCTCGCACCACTCGGTGCCGGTCGCATCGGCGGTGAAGTGGCCCTGCATGACATAGCCCTCGGACTGCAGCCGGTTCAGCGCGAGTTCGATCTCGGCGGACTCGACCGACATCGACCGGGTGAGCGCTGCCGCGGTGACCGGACCGAGGCCGCCGAGGCGATGGCGCACCAGTTCCAGCAGCGCATCTTCGCGTGTCCACGTTTGCGCGGCGTATTCAGTGGGCGCGGCGATCGGTGGCTGCATTGGTGTGGCGGGATGCAGTGCCTGCCACAGTGGCAGCTTCTCGGCGGAGGTCCAGACCATCGGTGAAGTAGTGGAAGCAGGCAGCAGTTGCGTCGCGCGCTGCGTTTTGGCCAGTGCCTGCAGTCGCTCGCTCCAGCCAGGATTGGTGCCGACTTCTGCGGCGGTGACAAAGCCAAGCAAGGTCAGTGCCTCATGCATCTCGTCGGCGTCGCGCACCTGCGGCCACGCTTCCTCGCGCACGGCCGCGATCGCGTCGGGATCGAGCCGGCCGAGGTCGTCGGCGCTGTCGGCCTCGTTCCAGCGGCGCGTCTGCACGGCCTGGGTGCGACGCTCCTCCAGCGGTGCGTCGTCGAGGAACGCGTACGGCGCCGCGTTCAAGACTTCGGCGGCAAGCGGGCTTGGTACGGTGAGGTCGCGCGCCACGATGGCGATCTCGCCATTTTCGAGTTTGCGCAGAATGGCGAGCAGCCCGTCGACATCCATCGCCTCTCGCAAGCAATCGTGCATGGTCTGGCTGACCAGCGGGTGATCCGGCACCTCGCGCTCGCCCACGATGTTCTCCAGGCAGGCGACCTGATCGGGAAACACCGCAGCAAGCAGGTCCTCGCTCTTCATCCGCTGCAGCGGCGGCGGCGTCTTCTTGCCACCGGTGAAGCGCGGCAGCGCCAGCGCGGTCACCGCGTTCCAGCGCCAGCGCGCGGGGAACAGCGGCGCATCGAGCAGGGCCTGCACCAGCACGTGTTCGGCGGTGTTGGAGTGCAGGTAGTGCGCCACTTCCTCCAGCGGAAAACTGTGGCTGGTCGACAGCGACAGCACGATCGCATCCTCGGTGGCCGCCGCCTGCAACTCGAAGTTGAACTGACGGCAGAAGCGCTTGCGCAGCGCCAGCCCCCACGCGCGATTGATGCGGCTGCCCCATGGTGTGTGGATTACCAGCTGGGTGCCACCGGACTCGTCGAAGAAGCGTTCCAGCACCAGCGTGCGCTGGCTCGGCAGCACGCCAAGCGCGGCCTTCGCGCGGGCCAGGTAATCGGCCAGCTGCTGCGCGGCGGCTTCATCGAGGCCGATCTGCTCGCGCAGCCAGGCCATGGCGGCCGGCACGCCGCCGGCATCCAGCTGCCCGGAGATTTCATCACGCAAACGCGACACGCCGAACGACAGTTCGTTGCTGCGCCCCGGCGCCTCGCCCAGCCAGAACGGAATGCTCGGCGGCGCTCCGTGTGCGTCCTCCACGCGCAGGCGGTCGCGCTCGACGCGCTGGATGCGGTAGCTGGTGTTGCCGAGCTGGAAGATGTCGCCAGCCATGCTCTCGACGGCGAAATCCTCGTTCACCGTGCCGACGATGATCGCCTGCGGCTCCAGTACCACCTTGTAATCGGCGGTGTCGGGAATGGTGCCGCCGGAAGTCAGCGCGGTGAGCCGGGCGCCACGACGCGCGCGCAACTGTCCATGCACCGCATCGCGATGGATGTACGCCGCGCGGGCGCCGCGCCGGGTAGTGAAACCTTCGGCCAGCATGCGCACCACGGCGTCGAAATCGCTGCGCGCAAGATCGCGATACGGATACGCGCGCCGCACCAGTGCGTACAGCGCGTCCTCGTCCCATTCGGCGCAGGCGACTTCGGCGACGATCTGCTGGGCCAGCACGTCGAGCGGCTGCGGCGGCATGATCAGCGCGTCCAGCTCGCCGCGGCGCACGCAGTCGAGCAGGGCGGTGCATTCGATCAGGTCGTCGCGCGTGGCCGGAAACAGCCGCGCCTTCGGCGTGCCGTCGATGCTGTGACCGGAACGACCGGCGCGCTGCAGGAACGCGGCGATCGAGCGCGGCGAGCCGAGCTGGCAGACCAGGTCCACCTCGCCGATGTCGATGCCGAGCTCCAGCGACGCGGTTGCCACCAGCACCGACAATTCGCCGCGCTTGAGCCGCTGCTCGGCATCCAGCCGCTGCTCCTTCGCCAGACTGCCGTGATGTGCGGCGACGTGTTCCTTGCCAAGCCGTTCGGACAGATGCCGTGCCGCGCGCTCGGCCATCCGCCGCGTGTTCACGAAGACCAGCGTGGTGCGATGCGCCTGCACCAACTGCGCGAGCCGGTTGTAGACCAGCTCCCAGCAGTCGTTCGACATCACCGCTTCGAGCGGCACCGGCGGTACTTCGATCGCGAGGTCGCGCGTGCGGGTGTGGCCGACGTCGATGATGGTCGTGTTTCTGCTCCCTCCCCTGCTGGCAGGGGGAGGGGCAAGAGCGGGGTGCTCGCCGGTGCCGACCAGGAAGGCGGCGATCATTTCGATGGGCTTCTGCGTTGCCGACAGCCCGATCCGCAACAATCGCCGCTGGCACAGCGACTCCAGCCGTTCCAGTGACAGTGCCAGGTGCGAGCCGCGCTTGCTGCCGGCGATGGCGTGGATCTCGTCGACGATCACCGTACGCGTGCCGGCCAGCATCGCGCGGCCGGAGTCCGAGCCAAGCAGCACGTACAGCGACTCCGGTGTGGTCACCAGGATGTGTGGTGGATGCTTGCGCAGCAGGTTGCGTTCGACCTGCGGGGTGTCGCCGGTGCGCACCGCGGTGCGGATCGCCACCTCAGGCAGGCCGAGCTTTTCCAGCTCGGCGCGGATGCCTTCCAGCGGCGCTTCCAGGTTGATGTGGATGTCGTTCGACAACGCTTTCAGCGGCGACACGTAGACCACCGTGGTGGCATCGGCCAGCACGCCGCCGTGCGCCACGCCTTCGCGCACCAGCGCGTCGATCGCGGCGAGGAACGCGGTCAGCGTCTTGCCCGAGCCGGTCGGTGCGGCCACCAGGGTGTGGTTGCCGGCGCGGATCGACGGCCACGCGGCCGCCTGCGCCGCGGTGGGCGCCGGGAAGGCATGGCGAAACCAGGCGGCAACGGCCGGGTGGAAATCGTCCAGCGGGCAGGGATCCAGGCGCATCGGTAATTGCCCGTGCGGCAGCGAGGAAGAGGTCGCCGGATCATATATGGGGCTTTTCTCAGATCCTGCAATCAGTCATCGAATCCGCCGCAGATGGCGGTGCAAGCGCCGTTGCAGCATGTCAATATTCAGACTTGGCCGGCGCAGGTCAGGGGCCCCGTGGGGGAATCCGGTGGCGGCCTTCATGCGAAGGACTCTCATGCACGATCTGGACATGATTCTGCGCAAGGCCGGCACTATGCGGTCGGCTTTCCGCCGGCTGGCCTTGCTTGCCCTCATCGGCCTGTGCGGCGCCACCGCGCAGGCCGCCAGCCTCGATCCGGCGGTGCTGCCGAAGATCCAGGCGGCCACCTTCGAAGTGGTGGCGGCCAAGCCGGTCAATGACCCGCTGACCTACGAGAAGCCGTTGCCGCTGGAGCTGCTGCCGTACCAGGAACGCAACGACAAGTACTACTCGATCGGCACCGCATTCGCGCTGGGCAACAACCGTTATGTCACGGCGGCGCACGTGCTTCAGGTCGGCATCGACAGCCTGTGGGGCGAGCCGGCGCTGCGCGATGCCAGCGGCCATGTGTATGCCATAGACAAGATCGAGAAGTTTTCGCTGCAGCAGGATTTCGTGGTGTTTTCGCTCACTGGGCAGCCTGCGACGGCCACCGCGCTCGAAATCAACATGAAGCCGGCGTTGAACGAGGTGGTCTACGCGGTCGGCAATGCGTTGGGTACCGGCGTGGTGATCCGCGACGGTCTGTATACCTCCGATACGCCGGAGGAACAGGACGGCCGCTGGAAGTGGATGCGCTTCTCGGCAGCCGCCTCGCCCGGCAACAGCGGCGGCCCACTGCTGGACAAGGACGGCAAGCTGATCGGCATCGTGCTGATGAAATCGGCGAACGAGAATCTCAACTACGCACTGCCGATCAGCGAGGTGCTGGCTGCACCGGACGGTCAAGCCATGATGGATGCCCGCGGCGGCTACCAGCTCGATCTTTTCGATGCGATCCAGAACAGCACCTTCAAGGCGCAGTTCAAGCTGCCTGTCGGTCTTGCCGCTTTCTACCGCGAGTTCAAGCAGCACTTCGATGCCTTCAGTAATGAGCAACTCAAGGCCCTGCTTGCGAAGGAGTCGGCCAGTCTGTTCCCCGCCGGCGAAGGCTCCGCACGATTGCTGTACCAGCAAACGCAACTCAATAATTTCCCCTCGCTGATTCTGCGCGGCAGTAACGGCGAATGGGCGAATATGGGCAGGCAGTCGCAGCATTTCGCGCTGGACGGCAACGGTTACGTGGATGTTGGCGCCGTGGGCCGCAACGGTCTGGTCCACCTGCGCCGCCCGGATGGCGTGGACGCAGCAAAATTCTATGGCGACGCCACATTGCGCATGGATCTGCTGGCCAGAACCGGCATGTTCCAGCGCACGATCGGCGGTGAAAAAATCAAGGTGACCTCGCTCGGCAAGCCGACCTTCCAGTCGGCCCACATCGATCGCTGGCAACGCCCCTGGCACGTCGAAGTCTGGTCGCTGCCATATGCAAATGCGCTGATCGTGCTGTATTCGCTGCCGGTACCGGATGGCTACGTGATGCTGAGCCGGTTTGTGCCTGCCTCCCGCGAGCACGACACAAGGTTGGACATGGATGAACTGAGCAGCTTCGTTTACGTCACCTACGAAGGCACCCTGGCGCAATGGAAGGCATTCCTCGCCGAACCTGCGTTGCAGCCAGCTGCGTTCAAGAACATCCACATCGACTTCGATTACGGACATCGCTTCAGCTATGCATCATCGCGGGTGGCGTTTTCCTACACGCAGGAGGTACAGGCGATCACGCCGGACAACCTGCTGTACCTCGGCTTCAGATTCTTCCTGGACAACGGTCAGCCGGTCTGGGACGTGGCGGATATCGATGTCTGGAAAACCACGGCCTCAGACGACCACAACAACGTCAACATCCAGCGTTTCGTCGCGCCGCCTTCCGGGCTGGACGACGACATGGCGAGTCTCTGGCAGAAATTGGCGCAGCGCCGATATCCCTACAACGCCGTGGCACGTTACGAGGACGACTTGATGAAGATCGACGCCGTGGTCGCGCCTGCCGCCGCCGGCACGTCGCCAACGGTGCTGTACACCGCGTTCTATGGCAACGAAGGTACGCATCCGCAGGCTGACATGAAGAGCAAGCTCGATCTGCTGATGAAAGACCTGCGAGTGATGGAGCATTGATGGTCGGCGTCGGCTGAACCGCTCTGACCAGAGTGTGTGGCACATCGTGACCACGCCAGGGAGCATCTGCTGGCAGTGCTGGTACGTGGTGGACATCGGAGGGGAAGCGTAGACGTGGAACAACACGAGCAAGCGGTGCAGCAGAACACTGGCGCGGACGACGCACGGGACGCGGCATGGCTGACGCTGGCCGACGGACAGCGTTTGTTCCTGCGTGACTGGCCGCTGCCGCAGGCGCGCGGCGCGGTGCTGATCGTGCACGGGCTGGGCGAGCATAGCGGTCGCTATCAGCGGCTGGCGCAATGGTTCAATCAGCGCGGCTATGCGGTGCGCAGTTACGACCAGCGCGGCCACGGGCAGACGCCGGGCCAGCGCGGTGCGCTGCGCCATCGCGACGATCTGCTGGAGGATCTGGCCAGCGTCTACAACGACTACAGCAACGCACTGCCGCACGCGCCGCTGCTGCTCGGCCACAGCATGGGTGGTCTGGTGGCGGCGCGCGCCGTGCTGGATGGCCGCATCACACCACCGGCCTTGCTGCTGTCGTCGCCGGCGCTGCGCAGCTGGGAATCGCCGTGGCTGATCAAGCT
>DAHUXL010000156.1 GCA_027307195.1 Rhodanobacter sp.
GTCGTTGCGCGGCAGCTTGGCCGCCGTGGCCGCAATGGAAGCGTGCAAGGCCTGCGACTCGTGATCGTCGCCGGTCCACAGCGCGCGCAGGCATTCGCTGCCGATCAGGCCGGGATCGGTCGAGACACTGGTGCCGCCGAGTAGGCCGATGCCGTTGCCCGGCGGAATACCCGCGCCGTCCGCCCACCATGCCGCCCGCGTGGCGGGATCCGTGGCGCTGGGCACTCCCTTGGCGTCGATCGCCGCGTAATGGAAACCGCACGACATGTCGCTAGCACTACGGCGCAGGTACGACGAGGCATAGCCCGCGGTGATCGCCCGCCAAAGGTCGAACGAGGTCGAGCTGGCGGCCGTGCCCATCGCCTCGTCGGTCCAGCCACGGGTATGCAGGTACTGATAAGCCTGCTCCGCCTGCTCGGCCACGGTGTTGCCGCTCAGCTTGCCCTGCGCGCGCAGGCTGGCGCAGCGCAGCGGCCATGCCGGCGGCAGCACGCCGCCCGGGCCACGCGCGAACGGAGTCGCTGCGAAGCGCTCGCTGCTCAGCGCGCATGGCAGCCAGATCGCCGCCTCGGTGGCGTAGTCGTACGTCGCGCGGCCGCGCTCGAACACGTGCACGTTCGGTTCCAGCGCCACCACGCCGGCGAAGAAATGCTCGTTGTCCAGGCCAGCCGCCTGCAGCACCGCGCCGCCGCCGTTGGACAGGCCGGCGGCGAGGATCTTCGTGTTCTGCGGCGTGAACGGCGCCTCGGCAGGAAACGCGCGGTCGAGCATGGCCAACCCGAACTGCGCCGCCTGGATCACATGCCGGCCCCAGTCGGCCTCCGGGTTGTCGCCCGAGTGCATGTGCTTGATCGCGATACCCGCGCTCGATGGCGCCGGCGCCGGCTGGAATTCGAGTTCCGCCTCGCCGCGCTTCGCGCGGCGACCATCCAGCGCCACGCCGCTGTTGTCGGCGTAGTCGAAATAACCGGTGCCGGCGCCCTTGTCGGTATACGCCACCGCGCACCCGTGCGGCAGACCCCAGGCACCGGCCAATGAGATCGCGCCATAGATGCCGCGCGAGCCGGACGAGGCCGTGACGACAAGGCAGCGCTTCTGCCGGTCGAAGTGGTCGGGCAACTGCAGCAGCACGCGATGCGGCGCGCGTGCACCGTGGATGCGCGCAAGCGCCTGATACTCGCGGCCCGGCACATCCGGCACGCCGCCATACACCGTGCCGTAACCACCCAGCGGGCCGAGATCGGCGATGCCTTTCCAACTGGTCTGGATCGCCCGCCGACGTAACTCTTCGGCGGTAGGATCCAGCGGATCGGCAAACGGCAGCGGCGCGCCCGCCAGACCTGAAAGCCCCAGACCCGCACTCAGCAGATCGTCGTGACTGCGATGTTCGGTCACACGCACTTCGCCGTATTCGACCTCACGCATGGCAGGTTCCTTCGTCATCGGGCCGCGGGCACAAGCCGACAGCATGACCGATACCAGCACGGGCAAATACAGCAGCGTCGACAAGCGGGCGGATTTCTTCATTCCGCCACCATAACAAGCACACCGCCGCTCGCCATCGTACGAAAGTCCATGCCGCGCCACCCACCGAACTCGACGCGACCGCCGCCGCCCGCTAACTTCAACGACATGACGAGCCTGCTGATCGCCGACGACCACCCGCTGTTCCGCGCAGCCCTGCGCCTCGCCGCCAGCGAGAGCCTGCCCGATTGCGTGGTGCGCGAAGCCGCGGACCTGCCCGGCGCGCTTGCCGTGCTGACGGCCGAACCGGACATCGACCTGGTCCTGCTCGACCTGCACATGCCCGGCAGCCAGGGCTTGTCGGGATTGGCTGCGCTGCGCGGCCAGCATCCCGCTGTCGCCGTGCTGGTGGTCTCCGCCCACGACGAACCACGCATCGTGCGCCGCGTGCTCGATCACGGCGCAGCCGGCTTCATCCCCAAGAGCGCCAGCACGACCGAGATCGGCGAAGCGATCCGCAGCGTGCTCGATTGCGGCCGCTGGCTGCCACCCGGCCTCGCCGACGCCGTCACGGCCTTGCCCGCCGATCCCGCCGACACCGACCTCGCCAGTCGCCTCGCCCGCCTCACCGAACAGCAATCCCGCGTGCTCGCCCTGCTCGCTCAAGGCCTGCTCAACAAGCAGATCGCCGACCGCCTGGCGATCCAGGAGCGCACGGTGAAGGCGCATGTCACCGCGATCTTCGAGAAGCTGCGGGTGAGGAATCGGACGCAGGCAGGGATGTTGTTGCGTTCGCTGGACCTGGGAGAACCGGCGCGGGTTGGTTGATCCAACGCAACCTGCCAGTCACCGACCACCCGGATCGAAGCGCCGAGTTCCAGCGCCCGACGGGTCGCGGCATCGAGCGCTTGGCTTAAAGTAGCCGCTGTTGATCTCGCTACGCACAACCACTCGGGGGAACCACCATGCTTCAGGGAATCAGCACTCGTGCTGTCAGCATTGCCGCGATCGTCGTTCTGGCGGTGATCGTGGTGTCCAGTTCGTTCTTCGTGGTCCCGCCGAGCGAAATGGCAGCCGTGCGCTGGCTGGGAGGCACAGTCACCACCAAGCAGCCGCTGGGCACCGGCCTGCACTTCAAACTTCCTTTTCTGGAAACCGCGGACTACCTGCAGACCTCGCAGTCGACCTACACCCTGCCTGATCTCAGCGTCTACACGAACGACAACCAGGCGGTCGACATCAGCATTTCGGTCATCTACCAGATTCCCGCCACGGCGGTGATGCACTTGCTGTATGACGTGGGCAAGACCGGCAATACCGACATCGAATCGACCATCGTGCCGGTCATCCGCGATCGCGCCCTGGCGGTATTCGCCAAGTACAACACGTTGAACGTCTCGGACTCGCGCGCGCAAATCACCGAACAGATGCGCAAGGAAGTCGGCATGGCGCTGCAGCGCCTGTTCGGCATCAACGTGGTGGATTTGCAGCTCACCGGCATCAAGTACTCGCCAGTGTTCTCCGCCTCCGTGGAACAGGCGGTCAAGGCCAAGGCCGAAGCGGTCCAGGCGCAGAATACGGTGCTGCAGAAGAAGTACGAAGGCGAGCAGAAAACCGTCACCGCGGCGGCCGAGGCGCAAGCCAAGATCGAGTCGGCCAAGGGCATCGCCGAATCCACCGTATTGGAAGCCGACGCGCAGGCCAAAGCCATTCAGGTGGTCGGCCAGGCGATGCAGGCGAACCCGCTGTACACCAAGTTCTACGCCATCCAGCACTGGAACGGCGTGCTGCCGCAATACGTCGGCGGCAATGGCGCGGTGCCTTTCGTGGATATCGGGGAGAAGAGCGGAAAGTGATGACGCCACGCCGGCGGGCATGGTGTTGCGCGCAGTGGAGCTGGGTGAGCGGGCAAGAATGAGTCGAGCCCGACTACGTCAATGGCCGACCTGCGCGTGCTTGGGCGCGACGCGCAACCTGGCGGCTCGTATTTGTATGGCTGATGGTCTGCTTTCGACCCAAAGCGAACCTTCTCGCAAAGCGTTGAAGTAGCCACCAGGCAAATGCCCGCTACGCATGCCATCATTTGTCCATGCATGGCGTACCGCACCTTTTTGATCACCCCGCGGATACCGCCGAATTCCGCTGCCCCGCGCACCGCGCGGGGATAGAGCTATATCGCGCGCACATTGTGCGCCACGCTTTCGAGCCGCACGTTCATGATGGCTTTGGCTTGGGTGCCATCGAATCCGGCGTGGAGCGTTTCCGCTACCGCGGTGCGGACTATCTGGCTCCGCCCGGTTCGCTAGTGCTGATGAATCCGGATGAGTTGCACACCGGTCGCGCCGAAACGGAAAGCGGCTGGCGCTACCGCATGGTTTATATCCAGCAGGCCGCTGTAGACGAGATCACCGGCGAACCCGGTTGGTGGTTTGGCGACGCCGTGCAGGCAGATGCGGTGGGTGCGCGGCAGATTACCGCGTTGCTCAATGCGCTGTGGCAGACGCGCGAGCCGCTTGCCTTTGACAGCTTGCTGCTGCAGTTACTTAGCGAATTCCGCCGCCATGCCCGTGTATCTCGCACGGCACGGCGTGAGGCACCATCGCGTTTTGCGTCAGTGATCGAATATCTCCATGCGCACATGGCCGAGCGTGTCACGCTAGATGATCTTGCCAAGGTGGTGGGACTCAGCCCCTTCCATTTTTTGCGCCAGTTCCAGGCGAACCATTACGCCACGCCACAGCAGATGTTGATGGCTTTTCGCCTCTCCGCTGCCAAACGCCTGCTCGCCACCGGCGAAGCACCGGCCCAGGTTGCTGCGGCCACCGGGCTGGCCGACCAGTCTCATCTGACCCGCGCCTTTGCGCGCCGCTACGGAGTGACGCCTGCGCGTTACCAGCGCGGGCTGCAGCGATAGCAATCTCGTACAAGACCATCCGATCGTGTAGCCCGATGCTTCACGCATGTGGAAAGGAACGCTCTACGCACTCTGCGCCGGCCTGATGTGGGGCTTGGTTTTCGTCGGGCCTCTGCTGGTGCCCGAATATCCGGCCGCACTGCAGTCGGTCGGCCGCTATCTCGCGTTTGGCTTGATTGCGCTGCCGCTCGCTTGGCTGGATCGCCACGCGCTGCGCCAGCTCAGCCGCGCCGATTGGACGGAGTCACTGAAGCTCACGGCCGTCGGCAACTTGCTTTATTACGTGTGCCTGGCCAGCGCGATCCAGCACGCAGGCGCGCCGCTATCGACCATGATCATTGGCACTTTGCCAGTGGTAATCGCGATTGCCGCCAACTTGCGTAACGCCCGTCGCGACGGCCATCTGCCCTGGGCACGACTCGCACCGGCGCTGTTGCTGATCGCCGCTGGTATTACTTGTGTGAATCAGTCCGAGCTGGCCGCATTGCGCGCCCAGACGCACGCGGACTTGGCACGATACGGTATGGGCGCTTTGCTCGCCGTCGGTTCGGTGGTGTGCTGGACCTGGTATCCGCTACGCAATGCTGACTGGCTGCGCCACCACCCCGGTCGCAGCCCACGTACATGGGCAACCGCGCAGGGAGTCGCCACTTTGCCGCTGGCGCTGGTTGGTTACGTCCTGGTCTGGTTGTACTTGCACGCTACCGGTAACGAATTCCCCATGCCGTTTGGCCCGCGCCCCATGGTCTTTGTTGCATTGATGGCGGCGATCGGCTTGTTCGCTTCCTGGCTAGGTACCACATGCTGGAACGAAGCCAGCCAGCGTCTGCCTACAGCTATTGCGGGCCAGTTAATCGTGTTCGAAACATTGGCAGCGTTGAGCTATGCCTTTGCGTTGCGCGGCAAGTTTCCGAACACGCAAACCATGCTCGGGGTGGCGCTGCTGGTAGCAGGTGTGATCTGGACTGCGCGGGTGAGGCCCGTGTCGTTGGAGTGTGTGGAAGCGGAGCGGTTGTGATTCGAACGATTCCAGATCAAACATTCCGTTGTCTCCAGATGAGCCTTCGCTAGATAGCAAACTCTAGCCATTGCTTGTTGCCCGGACGATGGCTTGGCGGTGCATGAGCTGCTTGGCATGCAGGCAGTGCCCTATACACGGAAGAACGTGCTGGCAAAAACCAGCTTGCATTTTTCACATGCGAAGCGAGTGATTCCGTGAGTCCTTAGTCGCCCGCCAGCCACGCGGCCCATACCGCTGTCCAGACCACTCCCGCAAAAGGCGACGCGTCCCTCGACCCGACGTCGATCGACCGTTTCTGGCCGCGAGCGGACTTTCGATGAGCCTACGGCCCCAACGCAGCTGCAGCATGAAGCGGGCGCATTGTGGAATATAAAACGCGCACCTCACCAAAGCCCGATGATTGTGAGAAAGGCACGACGTAGGCATCTGGGGCCTTGTGCTTTACGCACGACTCCAATGGTCGCATTCCCTGCCTGTTTATATGCGCAACAATGCCGCCCCAGCAAATGGCGGCATGCCGCCGAAACATCACCTTTATTTCGTAGCCCATTGCCGTCTGAAACCTGCCTTCAAATTGATCATCAGGTGGTGGCGCTGTTGGAAGGTGGACTTGCGTCGTAATGCGGGGATGCGACGAGGCGTCGATGTGGGGGCGCTCTGGGTCGCCAGGAAGGTAGCCCCACCTATCGCTCCGAATGATGGTAAGGCACTTGGCCTGAGCGGCGTCGGTGACGTCCGAAACCCACGGTGGCGTGTCATTATTCCAGCCAAGTCCCATGCTCAAGACCTGCGATGCCAGCGGGTAGTGAGCGAGAGCTTGCTGGAATTTGGTGACCTGACCAGGATCGCCGCTGCGATAAGCATCAAGCTCAGCCTGAACAAAGCCAGCGAAGCTCTTGCAGAACACCACGTCCGCGCGGGTCGGTTCGCGCGCGTGCGCGATGCCGGCCGCTGTGAGCAGCGCAATCCCTATCCATATCTTGTTGCATGGGGTGTGAAGCATCGATTTCATCCTTGGTCTTCGCCCTGAGGAGTCCGATGATGCCGCAATCACCCATGGTCAGCACCAGCGAGGTGTTCGGCGCCGGGCGCTAGACGGCGTCGACCGTCAGCTCCTGGCCGAGAGCCGACGGGGAAACCCAAGCGCGGTTAGCGCCTGTGGTTCGCTGTCGAACACCATGGCGAGGCCGTGGGGGAAGGATTGCTGCGCGAGCGTGGTTGGCGCG
>DAHUXL010000162.1 GCA_027307195.1 Rhodanobacter sp.
GTTCACCATCACCAGCACGACCGATCCGCCAGCAGCATTCTGGAACGCCACATTGTCGATGCCCTTCTCGGTTTCACTGGAGCCCACCCGCACCGCACCAGGCAAGACGAATCGACTGAAGTGGGCGAACGCGTAGTACTCGTCGTTGCGAGCTACCTCGCCGGTGTGCGAGTCGATCGTGACCACGCCCTTGCAGGCATCACACCCACCCAGATGCGGACCATATTGCTCGTCGAGCGCCAGGTTCCAGTACACGACGCTGCGCGCCCACTGCCTGAGCCCGCCGAGCAGCAGGTCGCGCGAAAACCAGAGCAGCTCGCCATGCTTGCTGGACTCCCAGTCGCCGCCGGAACACTCGGTGATGTAGGCATCCTTTTTGGGAAACGCACGATGCACCCTGCCCTGGGCATACGGGCTGCCGCTGTAGCAGTGCCAGGCAACGCCATCGATATAGCGCGCCGCGTCGGGGTCGGCCAAGACGCTCAACGGCTGCTCCGGCTCATCCCAGTTGTGGTCCCACTCGAGGATAAGTGTTCTCGGCTTGCGGTTTGCCAACGCGGGGCCGAGATACTGCGCGATGAGGCGTGCCCGCGTGGCCGCAGGCAGTTCCATGCCCGGATAGGTGACCGGCACAAAGCCCGGCTCATTCTGCAAGGTCAAGGCGAAGATCGGGATGCCGTAGCCGCGGTAGGTGTCGAGGTACTTGACCAGATAGTCCGCGAACGTGCTTTCGAACTGCGGCAGCAACTCACCCCCAATCAGGTTTTCGCTGGTCTTCATCCACGCCGGCGCACTCCATGACGACGCGATGATGCGCAGCTGCGGATCGACGGCCATGATCTCGCGCACCGTCGGGATCACCTCATGCAGATTGGCGGCGACATTGAAATGCTGCAGGAGCGGATCGACCTGGCCGAACGGAAGATCGTCCAGGGTGTACTGCTGCAGCGAGAAATCCGAAGCGCCGATGGTCAGGCGCAGCATGTTCAGGCCGAGGTTGGGTGGTGCGCCAAACAGTTCCTGCAACAACGCCCTGCGCTGCGGCCCACTCATCTTGTTCTGCAGCAGCCACGCCGACGAATCCGTCAGCGCTGCGCCGAAGCCGACGATGGATTGATAGGTCTTGTGGATGTCGATGACCACATCGGCGGGTGACGACTCGCCGGCGCTCATCGCAATGTCGGGCTGCTGCATCAGACGCAACCGGCGATCCGCCGTGCTCAGCCACAGCCTGACCGTGTTGGTTGCCGGCAGCGGCGTCAGGGTCACTTCGGCCCGTACTGCGAAATGTTCGCGGCGCGGCACATACAGGGCAGCCAGCGCGAGCAGGGTGATCAGCGCGATGGATGCGATGGCCATCCAGCTAAAAGCAGTTTTGCGCTCATCCATAGTGCACACACGGCCCATCGTCCACGTTGCAGTTCATCGCGACAACCTTGCGCTCACCGCGCGTCCAGGCTTGCGCATGGCAGGTCGACGCGTCCCGCCACCGTGCCCGCGACGATTTTCACGTCGGCAAAGGCGGCGGAAAACGGCGGCGATGCCAGCACACCGAACGGAACATCGATGTGCTAGAGGTCAATACCGTTCCTGGCGAAACACGCCAGCGGAATCGACACGGTGTGGCGGGCGCCGTTCGCATAGCCGCCGAAGGTCTGCGCAAGATCGACACTGGTCGTGCAGTGGTCGCCACAGCCCATGTACACCTTCACCG
>DAHUXL010000163.1 GCA_027307195.1 Rhodanobacter sp.
AAGGGATTGCGGCCGCGCGATTCCAGCCATTCCGCGTAGGTGGCGCCCACCGGGTCGGTGGGCACGGCGAACGGCAGCTGGGTGATGACCACGGTCTCACACAGCTTGCCGGGCAGGTCCAGGCCTTCGCCGAAGCTGGCGAGGCCGAACAGCGTGCTGCCTTTGCCGGCCTCCACGTCGGCGATGTGTTCGGCGATCAGCTGCGTCTTGCCCAGCGAGCCCTGCGCGCGCACCTTGCGCACCTGCGCGATCGGCAGCTTCTGCAGCACGCGGTCGAGTTTCACGCGCGAGGTGAACAGCACCAGGTTGCCGGCATCCCAGTCGAGGTTTTCCGCCAGCCACTCGCTGATTTCCTCGGCGTGCGCCTCGCGTGCGTCAGGCAGGGTGCGCATCGCCGGTACTTCCAGACGTGCCTGCGCGGCGAGATCGAACGGCGAGGGCAGGCTCAGGCACACTGCGTCGTCGGGCAGACCCACCGCATCGGCGATGCCGCGGAAGTTGCCGCCCGCGCTCAGCGTGGCCGACGTCAACAGCACGCCGCTGGCATTGCCCCACAGCACGCTGCGCAGCAAGCCACCGGCGGAGACCGCCGAGGCATGGCAGACCAGTTGCTGATCGCCGCCCAAGGTGACCCAGCGCGCCAGCGGCGGTGCGTCGTCGGGATCGTCGCTGGCCCACGCATGCCAGCAGCTGGCCTGCTTGCCGATGCGCTCCAGCGCGATGCCAAGCTCGCGCGACAGCGCTTCCTGGGTCGGGCCGCCGTCGGTCATTTCGACGACCGCGCGGCGCACCGTGGCGAGCCAGCGCTGCACTTCACCGGTGTACAGGCTGAGCGCACGCGCATGCTCCACCCAGGTTTCCGGCAGCTGGCCCAGCGAGCCGCGGTACATCGGCTCGGTCTCGGCCGGATCGGGCAGCCAGCCGAGGCGGATCTCCTTCTCCAGTTCCTCCAGCGTGTTGCTCAGTTCCTGCAGCTTGGCGTCGCCGGCATCCAGCGACAGCTTGCCCAGCGTCTGCTTGTCGGTCAGCGAATACGCCGCATGCACCTGCCGGCCGAGCCGGCTCAGCTGGCGCACCGTGACGCTCATATAGACCTCGCTGGCGCCGCGGTCGATCGCCTTGCCCGGCACGTGATGGCCTTCGTCGAAGATGTACAGCGTCTCGTCCGGCCGCGGCAGGATGATCCCTCCCCAGCCCTCGTCCTCGCCAGGCATGGTGAGGTCGGCCAGCACCAGGTCCTGGTTCGCCACGATGATCTCGGCATCGTCCACCGCGCGGCGCGCGGCGAAGAACGGGCAGATCATGAACTGGCCGCATTTGCGCCCGGTGCAGCCGCCGGCGCTGGTGGTCACCATCGGGCGCAGCAGGTCGCTGACGGCTTCCGGCGCGCTGTCCATGTCGCCGTTCCACTCGTTGCGGTCGAACGCAGCGCGCAGTTTTGCCAGCGCCTGCTTGTCGCGCGCCTGCGGCGGTTTGGTCCACAGCACCAGGTCCGCGTCGAAACCGGCCAGTCCCATCTGCGCGGTGTCGTTGATGCTGTTCGCCGCCATCATCAGATTGCGCGGGCACAGGTAGCGACCGCGGCCCTTGGCCAACGCCACTTTCGCTTCGATGCCGTTGAGCTGCAGGTACAGCGGAATATCGCGCTGCACCAGCTGCTCCTGCAGCGCGACGGTGGCGGTGGCGATCAGCAGCTTCTTCTTCTGGAAGCGCGCCACCGCCACGCCGGCGATCAGGTAAGCCATCGACTTGCCGGTGCCGGTCGGCGCCTCGATCACCGCCACCCCGCCGGTGCGGCCGAACGCCTTGGCCACCTCGGCGATCATTTTTCCCTGCGAGGCGCGCGCGCGGAAGCCCGGCAGGCCGTCCTTCAGGCGTGCATAGGCGGCGCGGATGGCGTCTTTGGTGGTGTCGGCGAGCATGCTGGGTCGAGAACCTGTGGCGCGGATGACGCATGGAGCCCGTGCAGCGGCGATGGCTTGCGGGCAGGTGCGTCGCGTCGGAAGCGCCGCTGGATGAATGCAAGAGCGCAGTTTATCGGTATTGCGTGTGTGGTCGCATGCGGGCCGATTCACGTCAGCCCGAGGCAAGCGTTGTCGCATGGCATCGAAAGGGTATGCTAACCCGCCGGCGTTGATGGCCAAGCTCGGGGAGCTCCACCGATGAAGCACGTGGATGCGCTTGAATCGACGCCGTCTGACGGCTCGCTGCAGTTGAGCTGGCTGGCTCGGCTGACGGCAGGCAATGCGCCCGAGCAAGTGGGCGCGGCGATCGCCGCCCTGGCGCAGGACCGGCCGGGTTGCGCGGCGGCTTGCGTGCTGTGGGGGCTGGATGAACCTACCCACCATCACAGTGCACCGGCGACGTGGATCGACGCGGCGGATTGGCCCTGGCTGGCCGAAGCCGGCGCTGCGGAAACGCCGCACTGGCATCCGGATCAGCGTCGCGTCGCGATCCGCCTGTGTCAGCAGCCCGAGCCGGCGCTGCTCTTGCTGACGATGCAGCCTGGTCATGCTGACGACGGCTTTCTCGACGAACTGGCGGCGCCGCTGCAGCTTGCTGGCGAGTATCTGCGCCGGGCACTGGAGTGGCGCGAGCTGCAGCATTCGCATCAACAACTCGAGCGCTCTGAATCGTTGCAGCGTGCGCTGTTCGCAATCTCCGACCTGGCCGGATCCGCACGTGACATGCCGGCGATGCTGCGTGGCATCCACGCCATCGTCAGCACACTGATGTACGCGGAAAATTTCTTCATCGTGCTGCACAACACCGAGCGGGACACGATCCGCTTCCTGTACTTCGTCGACATCGAGGATCCGACAATCCCCGGTGACGGACAGGACATGCCACTGAGCGCGATCGAATACACGCTGACCTGGTACGTGATCTGCGATGGCAAGGCGCGCATGGGCAACGCCGAGGAATTGCGCAGCCAGGTCCCCGGACCGGTCGCCCTGATCGGTCCGGACAGTTACGACTGGCTTGGTGTGCCGATGCTGCGCGATGGCCAGCTCGGTGGAGCGCTGGTGGTGCAGAGCTATCAGCCGGACATCGGCTTCACCGATGAGGACATGGCGCTGCTGCAGTTTGTCGGCAGCCACATTCTCACGGCGCTGGAACGCAAGCAGACCAAGGCCGATCTGGAGCAGCGCGTGCAGCTGCGCACGCAGCAGCTGGCCGAGGCCAATCGCGGGCTGCAGCTGGAAATCCTGGAGCGCCAGCGCGCCGAACACCTGCAGGCGGCGCTGTTCCGGATCGCCGAGCTGGCCACCGCGGACATCGACCAGGACGAGTTCTACCGGCGCGTGCATGCGGCGGTCGGCGAGTTGCTGAATGCGGAGAATTTCTTCATTGCGCTGCTCTCCGATGATCGCCAGCGGCTGACCTTTCCCTATGCCGTGGATGCGGTGAAGCTGCCGCCGGCCGAACGCTCGCTGAGCCGCGGACTCAGCGAGTACGTGCTGCGTCGTGGTAGCGCACTGCGTGCCCACAACGCGGATATCGAAGAACTCGAGCGACTGGGCGAGATCGCGCCGGGGCGGATGGGTTCGCCCGCGATGTGCTGGCTTGGCGTGCCGCTGATCGTGGGCGATGAAGTGATCGGGCTGGTCACCGTGCAGAGCTACCGATCCAGCGTGCTCTATGGCCCGGCCGACCAGGAGCTGCTCAGCTTCGTCGCCTCGCAGATCGCCAACAGCCTGACCCGGCGCCGTTCCGCCGAGTCGCTGAAGCGCGCCTACGAACAGCTCGAGCATCGGGTGGAGGAGCGCACGCTGGCGTTGCGCAAGGAAATCATCGAACGCGAACGCATGCAGGATCAGCTGCGCCACCAGGTCATGCACGATTCGCTGACCGGGTTGCCCAATCGCGGTTATCTGCGCGATCGCATCGACCGCGTGCTGGGCGCCATCCGACGCGAACCACAGCAACACTGCGCGCTGCTCTATCTGGATGTCGACCGCTTCAAGATCATCAACGACAGCCTTGGCCATCTGGCGGGTGACGAGGTGCTGAAGGAGGTGGCGACCCGGCTGGCCGGCTGCGTGCGCCATCCTGACCTGGTGGCGCGATTGTCCGGCGACGAGTTCGCGATCCTGCTGGAAGATGTGGAATTTCCGCGCGATGCCACGGCCGTGGCACAGCGCGTGATGGAGGCGCTGAGGGCGCCGATGCTGATCGCCGGCAAGGAGCTGCAGGTGACCGCCAGCGTCGGCATCGCGATCGGCGACCAGCATTACGATGCGGCCGACGAAGTGCTGCGCGACGCCGACATCGCGCTGTATCGGGCCAAGGAGCTGGGGCGCAAGCGCTTCGAACTGTTCGACGAGACGCTGGCGAAGAACGTGGTCGACGTGCTGGCGCTGGAAGGCGAACTGCGCCAGGCGCTGCAGCACAACCAGTTCGAGCCGTATTTCCAGCCGATCTGCCGGCTCGATGGCGGCCAGGTGGTCGGCTATGAGGCGCTGATCCGCTGGAACCATCCGCAACGCGGTGTGCTGCGGCCGGGCGACTTCCTCAAGATCGCCGAAGACTGCGGGTTGATCGAGGCGATCGACTGGCGCATGTTCGAGCTCAGCTGCGAGCTGCTGCTGCAGCACGGCCGCGCCGACACCTTCATGACCGTGAATGTCTCGGCGCTGCACCTGCGTCACGCGGATTTCGACGGACGCCTGATCCATCTGCTCGAACGCACCGGCCTGTCGCCATCGCGGATGGTCGTCGAAGTCACCGAAGGCGCGCTGCTGGACAACCCCGAGCGCGTGCGCGCCACGCTCGACCGTTTGCGCACGATCGGTGTCGGTGCCGCACTGGACGATTTCGGCACCGGTTACTCGTCGCTGAGCTACCTGCACTCGCTTCCGCTGCGCATCCTGAAGATCGACCGCGCCTTCGTGCAGGAACTGGACAAGGGCGCCAATACCAGCAGTACCACGGTGGTGGCGGCAATCCTCGCGCTGGCGCGTGCGCTGAACATCCAGGTGATCGCCGAAGGCATCGAAACCGGGATCCAGTATGCCGCGCTGGTGGCGATGGGCTGCGAGATGGGCCAGGGCTACCTGCTCGGCCATCCGTCGCCGATCGCGCACTGGCTGGAGCCGCGCGCGCTCGACGCGTGAATGGCTTTACGCCGTGGCGGCGATCTGCCGCAACGCCTGCTCGAACGCCTCGGGCGGCTGCCCGCCGGAAATCAGGTGCTGGCCGTTGATGATGGTCGCCGGCACCGAATGGATGCCGCGGCTCTGGAAGAACTGCTCCTGCGCGCGCACTTCGTCGGCGTAGGTATCGCCGGCAAGAATCTGTCGCGCCTGTTCGATGTCCAGGCCCGCTTCACCGGCCAGCCGCAGCAGCGTGTCGTGCGCGCTGACGTCCTCGCCATCGGTGAAATAGGCGCGCAGCAATGCCTGTTTCAACGCAAGATGGCGTCCTTCGAGTTCGGCCCAGTGCAGCAGCCGGTGCGCGTCGAACGTGTTGTAGACGCGGCTGCGCCGGTCCATGTTGAAGGTGAAACCCAGCGCGGCGCCGCGCTCACGGATCGCCGCGCGGTTCGCGTCGATCTGTTCGGCCGAGCTGCCGTACTTGCGCACCAGATGCTCGGTGGAATCCTCGCCTTCCGCGGCCATCTGCGGATTCAGCTCGAACGGCTGGAAATGGATCTCCGCGGCAACCTCGCCGTCCAGCTTCGCCAGCGCCTGCTGCAGCGAGGCGAGTCCGATTGCGCACCACGGGCAGGAGACATCGGAGACGAAATCGATACGGAGCGGAACGGGGGTGGTTGAGGTGGACATGGGCGACCCTTCGCGAGAAATGCGCAGCGGACAGCTGCAGATCACTGCCAGATAGGGTCGTTGGGCCGCGCAATCAATCGGCGACCGGATTCAGTTTCCGCTGATGCTCAGTGCCACCGCTTCGGCGATCCGGATGCCGTCGACCGCGGCAGACAGGATGCCACCGGCGTAGCCGGCGCCTTCGCCGGCGGGGTAGAGGCCGCGGGTATTGAGGCTCTGCAGGCTGCTGTCGTCGCGCTTGATCCGCACCGGCGAGGAGGTGCGCGTCTCGACGCCGGTGAGGATGGCGTCGTGCATGGCGTAGCCGCGGATCTGGCGTTCGAACGCGGGCAGCGCTTCGCGGATCGCGGCGACCGCGTAGTCGGGAAGGGTGCTGTCGAGGCTGCCCAACGTGACGCCGGGTTTGTAGGAGGGTTGCACATCACCGAAGTCGCGCGAGGGGCGGCCGGCGAGGAAGTCGCCGACCAGTTGCGCGGGGGCGCTGTAGTTTTCGCCGCCAAGGACATAGGCGTGGCTTTCCAGCGCCCGCTGCAGCGCGATGCCGGCGAGCGGACTGCCGCTGGCATCATAGGGCGCGAAATCGGCCGGATCGATGCCGACCACCACGGCTGCGTTCGCGTTGCGCTCGTTGCGCGAGTACTGGCTCATGCCATTGGTGACCACGCGGCCCGGTTCGGAGGCGGCGGCGACCACGGTGCCGCCCGGGCACATGCAGAAGCTGTACACCGTACGACCAGGTGCGCCCTGATCTCCCTTGCAGTGGTGCACCAGCTTGTAGTCGGCGGCGCCGAGCAGCGGATGGCCGGCCTGCGGGCCGAAGCGGGCGCGGTCGATCACCGATTGCGGATGTTCGATGCGGAAGCCGATCGAAAAGGGTTTTGCTTCCAGATACACGCCGCGCGCATGCAGCATCTCGAAGGTGTCGCGCGCGCTGTGGCCAAGCGCCAGCACGACGTGATCGGCGCGGATCTGTTCGCCGCTGGCCAGGGTCACACCGCGAACCCGCTGCTGACCGTCCGTCGTCGGTTCCAGCAGGAGATCGTCGACACGGCTGCTGAAGCGGATCTCGCCACCCAGCGATTCGATGGTGGCGCGCATGTTCTCCACCATCGTCACCAGCCGGAACGTGCCGATGTGCGGCTTGCTGACGTAGAGGATTTCCGCCGGAGCGCCGGCCTTGACGAATTCGGTGAGTACCTTGCGGCCGTGATGCAGCGGGTCGCGGATCTGGCTGTACAGCTTGCCGTCGGAGAACGTGCCGGCGCCGCCTTCGCCAAACTGCACGTTGGATTCCGGATGCAGGTTGCGCTTGCGCCACAGGTCCCAGGTGTCCCTGGTGCGCTCGCGCACTTCCTTGCCGCGGTCCAGGATGATCGGACGGAACCCCATCTGCGCCAGGATCAGCCCGGCAAACAGGCCGCAGGGGCCGAAGCCGATCACCAGCGGACGCTGTGGCAGCTGCGTCGGCGCCTTTGTCACGAAGTGGTAGGTGGTGTCGGGTGTGGGCTGGATGTGCGGGTCGCCGGCGAAATGCCGCAGCAGCTCCGCTTCCTGCGTGGTGTCGATGTCCAGGGCATAGATCAGCGCGATCGCACCGCGCTTGCGCGCGTCATGGCTGCGTTTGGCGACGGTGTAGCCGGTCAGCGCGACGGCCTCGATATCCAGCCGCTTGAGGATCGCGGCGGTCAGTGCGGCCTCGCTGTGATCCAGCGGCAGCTTGAGGTCGGTCAGTCGCAACATGCGGGATCCGGGAGTCCATCGACGTGGGGGAGGTCATCGAGGCGCGTTGCCGCCAGACCAAGCCATTCATTGTCGATGCGATCGTGCAGTGCGACAAGCCAGCTGGTGCGACGATCACTCAAAGTGGCGAACTATCAGCGCGTGTCAGCATCTTGACAGCTGACGCGTTGGGTCAGTTCAGGCGGCGAGCATGGTCAGAAACTGCTCACCGGTGGCCTGCGGATGCAACAGGATGAACTGCGGACGGGCGTCGTCGGTGTGCTTGCGCGCCGCTGCGATGCATAACTGGCCGTCCCTGCCAGTGACCGCCAACGGCGTGCTGCGCAGGCTGTCCCAGCGACGGCGGCAGATCACGCCATGTTGCGGCCCGCCGGCGATGATGCATTCAAAAATAGGTGCCATGGGAATTCACTCGAAGGTTGGGGAGTTCTGGGTTCGAGTTTCATCTAGCAGGGTGCGGGCCAACAAAATCAGGCAAATGTGTTGCACATCACGGTTTGGGGAAGGTGTGCATATTGGCGCTTTTGGCATGCAATCTACCTGGCGGGCAACGGATGGCCGCCGGATTTGCGACCACCCGTGCGCGGACGACTCAGGCGCCGCCGATGAAATCCATCTTGCCGATCTCGGTGCCGGCCGCACGCAGGATGTCGTACGCAGTGGTGCAGTGGAAGAACAGGTTTGGAATGATGAAGCCAAGCAGGTAGGCCTGCCCTTCGAAGGTCATTTCGCCAGTGCGCATCTTGAGCACGATGGTACGACCTTCGCTGCCGTCGATCTGCTCGGGCTTGAACGTCTTGATGTACTCGATCGCGTTGTCGATGCGTGAGTAGGCCTGCTCCAGCGTGGTCTCGTTGTCCTCGAACGACTTCGGCTCGACCCCGGCCAGGCGCGCGGTGCCGCGAGTGGCCATGTCGGCGGCGATCTGCACCTGCTTGACCAGCGGCAGCATGTCGGGGATCAGTCGGGTCTGCAGCAGCACTTCGTCGGTGACGCTCTTCGCCTTCGCGTGTTCCGCGCCTTTCTGCAGCACGTGCTTGAGATTGCCGAGCGCGCGGACGAAGACGGGAACGGAAGCCTGATACATGGACAGTGTCATGGGGTTTGCTCCGGTGGGGCGTGGGGAATCGGTTCGGACGAGAATTCGTTGTACGGCATCGTGGGGACGATGTCGGCGGCTGCCAATGGCGTTGCAGCCGGCACATGGCGCATCACGCGCACGGCAATCAGCGCGGCGGCAAACAACAGCAACGCGGCCAGCACGAACGCCGCGCCGGGCAGATGCTGCACCGGTGCGTGATCGCTGATGAACAGCGCGAAGATGTTGGCGAACAGCGCCGGTCCGAAGATGCCCGCCAGGCTGGCCAGGCTGGTCAGCGCGCCCTGCAGCCGGCCCTGCTCATGCGGATCGACCTGGTGCGTCATCATCGCCTGCGCCGGCGGGCCAGCCAG
>DAHUXL010000164.1 GCA_027307195.1 Rhodanobacter sp.
TTGCTTCGCGCGCTCCCTCGCGGGCTGCATCGTGCGCGAGCGGAACATCACGATCGGCTTGGCGCGTTCCGGGTGCAGCAGGAGCAGGGCGGGGAACACCCACGAATCACTGTCCCAGAACGCGTGGCCGGCGTAACCCGGGGTCAGCGCGCAGGCACCCATCGGCCAGGCCGTGCCCGCGGTGGAATTGGACAACAGGTAGTACAGGTCCGAATGCACGGCGCGCTGCACGTCCGGATCGCCGTCGACCACGATGTCGGACTTCCACAGCTCGTGCCAGGCGGCCTGGTGTTCCGCGAGCAGCGCGGCGAAGCCCTTCTGGCGCGCGGCATTGGCCAGCGCCACGTTGTCGCGGGCGTTGCCGCCCCAGTCCTGACGGGAGGCAGCGATGTATTTCGTGAAGGTATAGGTCTTGCCCTTCTGCACCTTGACGGTGAGGTCGAGCGAGAGCTTGTACGGGCCTTTTTCCAGCTTCACGCTCTCGATCGTCAGGCCCGGGGGAAGTTCGATCGCCGCCGCTTCGGCCATCGTCAGGCCATGTTCGGCGCGACCATCCAGCCATAGTGTCAGCGCCTTCGTATCGCCGTCGCTGGCGAGTACGCGGGTGTAGCCGGGGTACCACACGGCGGCGCGATCAGGCGTCGGCACCGGCTTGTTGTCCAGCGTCTGGCCGCTGGCGATCACCGCCGCGATCATCTCGTCGCCGCTCATGCTGGCAATCGGAAAGCGCGGCTGGTGTTCGGACCACAGCCGGATCGGAAAGGTCAGCTGCACGCTGCCGTCGAACTGCGGCGTGATGGCAAGCTGCGTCGCCGCCAGGTGATTCGAAGCCTGGCTGACGAACGTGGTGACCTTCACAACGGTCGACTTGTTGGCGTAATCGAAGCGGTAGCTGGTCGACAGCGTACCGTCATGCATGTCCAGCGTCTGCGCGTAGTCGGCGAAGATCTTCTTGTCGATGCGGGTCGAATTGAGCCAACCGCCGCCGGGGTTGTAGTCGATCTCGCTCCAGCCGGGGATCGCGGCGGGACGCGCGATGTCGCCGGGCTTGTAGTCCATGAACGCGACCATGTACGCGCGGTTGCCTTCAGTGCCGCGCACCGAAGTCATCGTGGAGAAATAACCGTTGGCAAGGTAGCTGGGGAAATAGGTGTCGAAATTTTCCGCGGTGCCGGTGAGCAGGAAGCTGGGGTCGGTAGCGGCACGTGCCGGCAGGGCGAGCGTGGCGGCGACCAGGAACAGGGCGGCGAGGCGGGGGCAGCAGGATTTCATGGTCGCTCCAGATGAGGCGTGCTTCGAACCATGGCCAGCGCGCTATTCCGCAGCAAGCGGGATAGCCGTGGTGGCCGCACGATCGGTCTCGCGCTTGAACAGGAACAGGGTGAGCAGGATCATGCTCATCGGCACCAGCGAGAAATAGAACGCGTGGATGCCGTCGAAGCTGGCGAACACTCGCGCCGTGATGTACGAACCCAGGGTGCCGCCCAGCGCGGAGAACACCACGATCAAGCCGGTCATCGCCGCATGCATCGGCTTGGGCAGCGAGCTCAGCGCGACCGAATTGATCACCGGATAGATCGGCGCCATCAGCAGACCGAGCAGCGGGATCAGATAGGCCGCGGCCGGCGCGTTGAACCAGCCGACGTGCGGTCGCGCCACCACGCCATGCGCCAGTGGCAGCACCACGACCACCAGTACGCCCATCGCCACCACGCACATGTTGAGCAGCGTATGCCAGCGCACGCGCTTGAGCACGACGCCTGCACCGATGCGACCCAGCGCGGTCATGCCGGCGAGGATGCTGGCGAACTGGATGCTCATTGCGTTCGGCAGCTTCAGGATCTCGTTGTTGAAGGTGGGCAGCCAGGTACCGAAGCTCTGTTCGATCAGCACATACAGGAACGCCGAGGCGAGGAACACATACACCAGCGGCCGCACGAACAGACGCAACATCTCCATCAGCGAGTCGGCAAAGGAGTTGTTGTGTCCATGCGCATGCGCCGCACTCTCGTCGAGCCGGCTTCCGGCCAGCAGGACGATCACCAAGGCGCAAGCGGCGGCCAGCAGCCAGTACACGTTGAACCAGACCGGATTGCCCGGGTTGGCCGAATCGACGAAGGCGCTGAAGATCCAGTTGCCGGCGAGCACGCCGACCATGAACAAGCCCTCGATGGTATTGGTCAGCCGCGAGTGAGCGACGCGGTTGGTGGTGAGCAGGCCGATCGAGGAATACACGCCGACCTTGGCCATCGCGAAGCCGACACCCACACAGGCGAACAGCAGCCGCGTGGTCAGGAAACTGGGGTAGAGCGGCATCAGCACGCAGGCGCCGCCGACGACGGCCAGGGCCAGCATCATCGAGCGCCGGTAGCCGAACATCGGCAGGAACGAGGCGACCAGGAACGAGGTGGCCGCGATGGTGAGGTCCTTGTAGCGTTCCAGCGCGCTGGCCTCGGGCTTGTCGATGCCGAAGGTGGCGATCGACTGCAGGATCACCGTGCCGACGCTGTTGAGCAGGATCGCGAAGATCATGTAAATCAGTGCCAGCGCGACAATCATGCGGATTCGGTTCACGGCCACCTCGACGAAGTCACGATGTTTCGGAAATGGCGTGGTCCGGATCGCTAGGAGGGTTCGATCCGGACCACGCGCCCTTCAACAACTGCCGACTCAGAACAGGTACTTCACCTCGAAGTTGACCTCACGACCTTCCAGTGGCCGGGCGAGGATCACGCCGCCGGCAGCGGCCGTGCCGAAGATGCGCGAATTGCTCTCGGTCAGACCCAGCTCGTTGGTGATGTTGGTGCCTTGCAGGCGCAGCTGCCAGTTCTTTTCGACGTTGGCGATCACGCCGAAATCCCATGTCTTGTAAGTGCCAAGCTGCTGCAGGCCCGACTGATCCTGCGTATGCGGGCCGACGTGGGTATAGGTCACGAACGCGGTTACATCACCCCACGAGAAGGGAATCCTGTAGCTCGGCGTGAATGCGTAGTGGACCTTTGGCTGGCGCTGCAACTGCACGCCATTGATGAACTGGCAGCCGCTGACGCCAGTCACCACGTTGGTGAACTTGAAGCAGGAGTTGTTGTGCGAGTAGTGGCCGTCGAGATAATTGGCCACCAGCATCAGCTTCAGGTTCTCGATCGGGGTGATCGCACCGGCCAGGTTGATGCCCTTGGAATCGGAGCCGTACAGCGCAGGCGCTCCCACCGGCGTGCCGGCCCCGTCCGTGGGTTGGAACGACAGGCCGTTGAACTGCTTGTGGTAGATGCTGATGTCGGCGTAGATCAGATCCGACTGGTATTTGAAGCCACCCTCGAAGTTCTGGATCTTCTGCACCGGCGCGGTGTTGCCGGTGGTGGCGCCGCGGATGCCGTTGTCGAAGTCGGCGAAATGCACGCCCTTGTTGGCACGCACGTACACGCTCATGTTGTCGGCCAGCTCGTAGTTGGCGCCGACGGTCCACGAGGTGTGGGTCTTGTTGTAGCTGGTGCGGGCGAACGTGCCGTTACACACCGGTACGGAGTTGTTGTAGAGCGTGTTCGGATTACCGTCCAGATCGACGTTGGTGAGATTGCACACGTTGTTGGTCGCGTCCTGGTTTTCGAGACGCGCGGAGGCATCGAACAACCAGGGACCCACTCGCCACGAATCGGACAGATAGAACGCCTTGTTGGTGGCCTTGCCGTGCTGGGCGATGTTGAAGCCACCGTTGTCGAGGAAGCCCTGGTTGTCGGTCAGCTGCTTGATGGTGCCGGCGTCGTTGTAGCTCACCATGATCGGGCGCGCGTTCGGCGTATTCGTCATCAGCATCTGGTTGCCCAGCGCCCACTTGTCGTCCATCGTGTAGTGCGCCAGGTACACGCCCGCCGTCAGCGTATTGCCTTCGAACAGCTCCTTGCTCAGGCGGAAGTCGTTGTTGATGTTCTTCAGGTGCTTGTGGATGTACCACCAGCCCTGGTGGATCACGCTCTGGTTCGGGTCGACCGCGCCGCCGCCACCCGGGCCGGCGTAGGTTGCCGTCGCCGAACCGGCGGGTAGCCCGAAACCGCCCTGGCTGGTCGGAGTGTTGTACAGCTCGTCATTCAACGTTGCCGGATTCGAACCGGAGAACAGCGCATTGGTGTCGACGTCGCCGGCATCGAGGAGGAACTTGTCGCTGATCGTCCAGCCACTGCCGAGGTCGTAGTCGAAGTTGCCGCCGAAGAAGTTCATCTTCGCGCCACGGCCGTTGGCGAGGTCGGCGTTGGTGCCGCCGCCCGGATAGCCGGCGAGATGGACGTGCTGGATGTACTTGCTGTTGTAGGTATCGGTGAGCGGGTCGAAGCCGGGGTAGGCGCTGAAGTTGTCACTGCCGGTCTGGATCAAGGGAATCGGCGTGATGAACTGGTTCTTGTCGTTCAGCGCGCGGGCGTAGAACATCATGCTGCCGTGATCCGAATCATGGGTCAGCGTGGCGGTGAACTGGCCACCCTTGTCCGCCGCGAACTGCGGGTCGCGCACGCCGTCGGAGTCGCGATAGAAGCCGCCCACGCTGCCGTACCAGTTCGCGGCGATCGGGAAGCCGTAGAAGGCGTCGACGCGCTTGAGATTTTCCGAGCCGTAGGTGACGCCGATGCTGCCTGCGGGAACCTCGGTGCCCTGCTTGAGGATGAAGTTCTCGCTGGCGCCAATCTGGCCGTCGGCGAACACCACCGAGGGGCCGCCCTGAATGATCTCGACGCGGTCGACCGTGTCATCGATGCGGAAGATCGAGGTCTGCTCGAAGAACGACAATGTCGGCATGCCGTATAGCGGCGAGCCCATCATCTGCACGGTGTTGAATGGCGCGTCACCGCCACCCGGGAAGCCGGCGATCTCGATGTTGGCGCCGGTCTGGCCGCCGGTCGATTCGGGCCACAGGCCGGGGGCTATCTTCAATAGATCAGCGGTACTTTTCGGGTTGGCCATCTTGATCTGTTCGGCCGTCGCCGTAGTGAGCGTGTAGCTGGCATCGATCTTTTTCACGCCGGTGGCCGAACCAGTCACCACCACCTGCTGCAGGGTCGTGGTGGTCTTGGCCTCGGCCGCTTTTTGCTGCGAAGTTTTGCGGGCGCCCGCGGGCGCGGTTGTCGTCGAGGTGTTCTGCGCCTGCGTGCTGTCCTGGGCCATGGCCGCGGTGGACATGAGAATGCCCGTTATGGCCGCCGACAGCATCAATCGGGTCATTTGCTTGTTGTTGCCCATGTCACGTCCTCCCCATCAGTTTTAGTTGTGGTCACGGCCTGTCTAGCGACAGGTCCACGCCAGTTCGCCGTTCGGATTGTTGTAAAGATGCCAATGTCGAATGCCGCGATGCTCGGTAACACCAGGTCTGCTTCGGCCAGTGCCTGTGCATGACCAATTCCCACCGCCGCCATCCCTGCGGCGTGAATGCTGGCGATGCCAGCCGCGGCGTCTTCGACGCCGATACACTCGTCCGGCGCCACGCCGAGGGCGCTTGCCGCCGCGAGGAAGATTTCCGGATCGGGCTTGGAACGACGGATGTGGTTGGCGTCGACGACGACGTCGAACAACCCGGCGACGCCCAGGCGTTGCAGCAGCAAACCGGCATTGCGGCTGGCCGATGCGAGTGCGACCTTGAGTCCGGCCTGACGCACCGATTCGATCGCCTCGCGTGCGCCGGGGAGCAGATCCCGCGGTCCGAAATGCCCGATCTGTTCGCGGTAGTAATCATTCTTGCGCGAAGCCAGTTCCTGTTTCTCTGATTCCGTGTACGGGCGCGACGCGGTTTCCAGCAGGATTTCCAGCGAGCCGCGCCGATCGACGCCCTTCATGCGCTCGCCACGGGTGTGGTCGAATGGCACGCCGATTTCGTCGGCGAGTTTTTGCCAGGCCGCGTGATGCACCACGGCGGTGTCGGCGATGACGCCGTCGAGATCGAAGATCACGGCCTTTAGTGGTGGCGATGCCTGCACGACGTCGGCAAAGCCGATGCACGGCAGGCGCAGTGGTTTGCCCGCATGCAGCCGTTGCGGCAGGCCGTCATGCAGGAAGGTGAGGACGCTGCCGTCGGTAAGGGTGTACTGCACGCCGTCGCCATCGACCTCCACGCGCAGATGTGCATCGCGCCAGCGCAGGCCGAAGCGGTAGCCCTTCCATGCCACCGGCAACTTGGGCGCCAGCGCGAGCAGGCCGCCATATACGCGCAGGCCGCCGAATCCCCAGCTCAACGCCAGCCAGCTGCCGGCCATCGCCGCCATGTGCAGGCCATGCGCCGCGTTGCCGTGCAGGTCGTCCAGGTCGACCCGCAAGGTATCGAGGAAATAGCGATGGGCCTTGTCGGCATAGCCCACCTCGGCCGCGAGCACCGCGAAGGTGGATGCCGACAGGGTCGAGTCGTGGACGGTGATGCCCTCGTAGTAATCGAAGTTGCGACGCTTGGCGGCGACATCGACCTGCTCGCCCGCCAGCATCAGGGCGAGCAGCGTGTCGGCCTGCTTGCACACCTGATGGCGGTAGATGGTGAGGGGGTGCAGGCGCAGCAGCAGCGGGTGTCTGCTTGACGTGGTCGCGAGATCGGCCGGGAGGCGCGGCTTGTCGAGGAAGCCGTCGTCCTGCGGAAAGATGTCGAGCATGGCGTCGATTGGGAGATACATCGCCTGGGCGGCGCGGCGCCACTGGGCGGCCTCGTCTGCACACAACTCGATTCGTGCGGTCAGGGCCGCATATTCGACCGGATACGTCAGTGCCATCCAGTCGGCGATGGCGGCGGCATCGTGCAGATGTCGCTGTGCCAACCGGTTGGTGTAGTGGTTGTTGTCGACCAGGGCAGAGTATTCGTCCGGGCCGGTCACTTCGTGGATGCAGAACGCGCCGCCGTGGCGCGCGCTGAAATGTCCGATCTCCAGCCAGATGCGCGCCGTCTCGAAGACCATCTCGGCGCCATACGCCAGCAGGAACGTATCGTCGCCACTGGCGTCGACGTAGAGGCGGATCGCCCACGCCACCGCTGCATTGATATGGTATTGCGCCGAGCCGCTGGGAAAGTACGAGGAGCACTCGTCGCCGCTGATCGTGCGCCACGCGTACAGCGCGCCCCGTGGATGATTGAGTTCGCGTGCGTGGCGACGCGCGTTGTCCAGCGTGCGATGGCGGTACGTCAGCATCGCGCGTACCAGCTCCGGCGCCAGGGTGGCCAGCACCGGCAGCATGAATACCTCGGCGTCCCAGAAATAGTGGCCCTCATAGCCCTCGCCGGTGAGGCCCTTGGCAGCAGTGGTGCCGTGGCTGTCGCGGCTGCTCGACTGGAATACATGGAACAGGTTGAAACGCAGCGCCTGCTCGGTCGCCGGGTCGCCGTCGATGGCAAGGTCGGCCTGTGCCCACAGCGTGGACAGCAGCTGGGCCTGTCGTGCCAGCAGCGCCGGATAGCCGAGTGCGATGGCGGTATCCAGCGAGGCCTGCGCACGCGCGAGCAGATTGTCTGCCTGATCCTCGGCGAACGGATCGGTGAAGGCATAGGTGACGTACTTGTCCAGGGTGACTGTCTCGCCCGGTGCGAGGATGCCTTCGTAGGCCTGGGTGACGCCGTGCGGCGCCAGATTGGCGTAGCGGAACTGCAATTCGCCGGCATGCCGGTGCTGTTGCGCGCAGACCAGCCGGATGCCGCTGTGCGTGGTTTGCTGGCCGACCCAGGCGAGGTCTTCCTCGGCTCGTGCGTCATAGGTACTGAGGCCGCCATCGATGCGGCTGCCGATGCGTGGGTCGACGCCCTGTCCGGCGGCTTCGCGCGCGGTGCTGATGGATGACTCCAGCGTGATCGGGCCAGCGTAGTCGAGCGAGCGCACGCGATAGTGGATCGCCAGCAGTCCGGCATCCTCCAGGCTCACGATGCGCTCGGCCTCGATCTCCAGCGTGGCGCCTTCCGGAGATCGCCAGCAAAGCCGGCGCCGGTAGCAACCGGTGCGCAGGTCGAGCGCACGCTCGAAATACAGCCACTCGCCCTGATCGAGCCGTACTGGCGTGTCGCCCAGGCGCAGATGGATGCGTGCGGCGTCGGCGACCGGGATGCGGGTGTCGGTATGGCTGGCGAAGCCGGGGAATCGCTCGTGGTATTCGATCGGGGTGCGTTCCCATACCGCGGACAGCAAGGTGGCCTGGCTTGCGCTGTCGCTCTCTTCGAGATTGCCGCGTACACCGAGGGTGCCATTGGCCAGCGCGAAAAGGCTCTCGTCCTGCGCGAAGCTGGACGGATCCGTGCTGTGGCGGGTCAACAGCCAGGGATCGGTCGCGGTCCTTCCACCGACGGTCGGCTCCACGGCATCAAGCGACACTACTGCGTGGTGATCCACGATAAATCCCCTTGTCTCTCCGTTTGACACGTCAGGCCGATGGGTATCCGAGGTGCCGGCTGGCGGCGAGCTTGGCATCAAATGTTATCGGTATCAAGATACCGATAACATTTCGTTTGAACGGCGTTGAGGAAGTGGCTTCAAGGAGCCGGAGAGGCCATGAATTCAGATCTTTGGACCGCTTCCGCCCGATCGCTGGTGCCGCGCGCCATGGCGGGGCATGGGCAAGTTGCATCAGCGGGGCGAAAGTCGACACACTGCAGGCATCGGCTCGGAGCATCGCTGCAGTCCGGCAGCGTCGCGGCACCGGATCGGCCAGACCAGCAGGGGTCAGTTAGTTGAGCAAGAGAGGCGCGCGCAAGAACGCGTCAGGCGGCCTGACCATGGCCGATCTGGCACAACTGGCCGGGGTATCGAAGATCACGGTCTCGCGTGCGCTGGGCGACAGCCCGCTGGTCAACCCGGAAACCCGCGAGCGGATCCATGCGCTGGCACGTGAGCATGACTACAAGCTCAACATCAGTGCGCGCAACCTGCGCCTGCGCCGCAGCCATACCGTGGCGGTGATCGTGGAGATGAAGCCGTCCACCGATCGCACCATGTTCGATCCGTACCCGCTGCTGCTGCTGGGCGGCATCTCGCAGGAGCTGACAGCTGCCGGGTACAGCGTGCTGCTGACCACTCGGCAAGGCGCCAGTGCAGCGGCGGTGCAGGCAGCCGACGGGCTGATCCTGCTGGGCCAGGGCGTGCACCAGGATGCGGTGCGTCGGTTCGACAAGTTGCGCCTGCCGATGGTGGTGTGGGGTGCGCACACGGGGAATGATGCGCATGTGGTGGTAGGCAGCGACAACCGACTCGGTGGTGCCGTGGTGGCGCGGCATTTCATTGCGCTGGGCCGCCGCCGTCCGGTGTTCATCGGCAACCCCAGTCATCCGGAGATCTTCGAGCGACTGAATGGCTTCGTCGACGCGCTGGCGGTACGCGGGATCAAACCGCTGCTGATGCGGCGCGACGAGTTCACCCTGGACTCGGGCATGGACGCGGTGCATTCGCTGCATGCGCGCAAGGTGGGTTTCGATGCGATCTTCGCCTGCAACGACTTGCTGGCGATGGGTGCGATCCGCGCCACGCTGGACCTGGGGCGCTCGGTACCGGCCGATGTCACGGTGGTCGGCTACGACGACATGCCGCTCGGCGCCAGCTTCCTGCCGCCATTGAGTTCGGTGCGGCAGGACTGGCAGGAGGGCGGCATCCTGCTGGCGCGCAAGGTGCTGGCACTGATCGAAGGCGAGCCGGCCAGTTCGGAAAGCCTGCCGGTCAGCCTGATCGTGCGTTCGACCTGAGCCCGCAACGCACTCAGCGCGTGGCGGCAGCGGCGGTTTCTGCGGCGTCGGCGGGACTGCGTGCCGGTGGCGTCAGCACCAGCCGGAAGCAGCTGCCGCCGCCGGCCACGCGCACGTATTCCAGCGAGGCCTGATTGGCGTCGCTCATCTGCCGGGCCAGGTACAGGCCCAGGCCGGTGCCGTATTCGTGGGTGGTGTAGAACGGTTCGAAGATCTGCGCGGCCACTTTCGGTGCGATGCCGGGGCCGCGGTCGATCACTTCGAGGATCGGCACGCCGTGCTCGCCCTGCCGGGTCACCACCATCACCCGCGCCGGCTCGCCGGGCAGGCGACCGTAGCGCAGCGCGTTCTGCACCAGGTTCCATACCACCTGTTGCAACTGCTGCGGATCGGCTACCGCCGCCACCGGCGTGCCGCTGTTGGCGATCACCCGCAGCGAATCGCCGCCCAGGTCGTTGCCCTGGCTGTATTCCTCGACGAAGCCCTGCGCCCAGTGGCCGAGATCCAGCGTTTCGGGCCGCGAGCGTTCGCGTCGTGACAGCTGCAGGATGTTCTCGATGATCTCGTTGAGCCGGATGCAGTGGTTGTTGATGATTTCGACCATGCGCTGGTCGGTGGCGTCCATGCTTTGCGACTCGGCCAGCAACTGCGCCGAATAGCGGATCGCCGCCAGCGGGTTGCGGATCTCGTGCGCGATGGAGGCGGACAACCGGCCCAGCGAGGTCAGCGTGAGTTCCTCGGCGCGGCGCGAAAGCAGCGAGGTGTCGTCGAGAAAGATCAGCACGTGCGAGTCGTCGTTCGGTGCCAGTCGGGTGAACCGCGGCACCACTTCGGGTACGCCGTCGGCGAGCTGGGTGGCGGTCTCGTCCAGCTTGCCCGACGTCATCCAGTGGTAAAGCCGACGCGACAG
Organism: Rhodanobacter sp.; assembly: GCA_027307195.1. Classification (GTDB taxonomy): domain Bacteria; phylum Pseudomonadota; class Gammaproteobacteria; order Xanthomonadales; family Rhodanobacteraceae; genus Rhodanobacter. Next base: position 10,587 of record DAHUXL010000164.1, read on the forward strand.
TTCCGGCGCGAGCTGGCCCAGGTCGCGCTGGTCGGCGCCCGGATTGCCCATCAGCATCCACGCCGATTCGTTGATCTGGTGGATGCGGTTGGCGTCGTCGACCAGCAGCACGCCGGTCTTCATGCGGCGGATGATCAGCTCATTGATCTGCGACAGATTGGCCAGGTCGGTGCTGCGCTGTTCGGCCAGCGCTTCGGTGGCACGCAGTTGGCGGCCCAGCACATGGCATAGCGTGGTGCTGGCGAAATAGGCCAGCCCGAACAGCGCCGCCTCCAGCAGGTCGCCGCCGGTACTGCTTGTCGACGATCCGAAAAAGGTATGCCCGAGCATGCCCAGCGTGGCCAGCGCGGCGAAGAAGCTGGACAGCCGCAGCGGCAGGATCAGCGCACCGGCGCTGAGGTTCACCGCCAGCATCATCGCGATGCCGATGCGCGCGTCGTGCATCGCCGCGATCGCCAGCACGGCGGCGACAATGTCCACCACCAGGGTCGTCGCCACCGCCGCCCGTGCGTACGGCATGCTGCGCCGGTTCAGCAGCAACGCGACCAGCGCGAAGATCAGGTACAGCGTGGTGACGGTGCGGGCAAAGCCGGGTGTCGCCAGTTGCGGCCAGCCCATGCCGGCCGGACTGAACGCCAGCCCGGCATATACCAGGGCCTGTACCAGCCGGAATACATTGAGGAACGACAGTTCGTGGCGAATCGTTGCCGGGCTTGCGGACGAGGCAGTGAAAGATGGTGCGCTGGACACGTGGCTGGGCACTCCTGGCGGTTCCGGCCGAGTATAGACGGGCGGATCGGCACTGTGCCGGGGCGTCAAAGCGCATGAAACCGGCCCGCGCGGGCGCCAAAACAGGCCGCTCTTTCCATTGCCGCCCGCTTCCGCGAAAATGAGCGGCCGTATTGCGCGGTTTCTGCCATTTCGTGTGGCAGGCGCTCTTGCCTCCCGGCAGCGCGTCACTCCGCCGTCCGACCCTCCTGACCCACGCTGCTGTACACGCGTGCGGCCGCCATCGTTTTTCCGTTCGCTCGAGGTATCGAATGAATTTCCACGAATACCAGGCCAAAGAACTGTTCGCGCAGTACGGCATTGCCGTGCCGCCGGGCAAAATCGCCAATTCCGCCGATGCTGCCGTCGACGCCGCCAAGGCGCTGGGTGGCACCCAGTGGATGGTCAAGGCGCAGATCCATGCCGGCGGCCGCGGCAAGTCCGGCGGCGTCAAGTTCTGCCGCAGCTTCGACGACGTGCGCGCCGCCGCCAAGGGCATGCTCGGCACCCACATGGAAACCTACCAGTCGGCCGGCCGTGCGCTGCCGGTGAACCTGGTGCTGGTGACCGATGCGACCGATATCGCCAAGGAGCTGTACCTGTCGATCCTGGTCGACCGCGACAGCAAGGCGGTCTCGTTCATCGCCTCCAAGCACGGTGGCGTCGACATCGAGCAGGTCGCCAAGGAGACGCCCGAAGACATCCATACCATCGTGATCGACTTCGTCGAAGGGCTGCAGCCGTACCAGTGCCGTCAGCTCGGTTTCGCGATGGATCTGACCGGCAAGCAGGTCAACCAGCTGACCAAGATCATGCTGGGCCTGTACAAGCTGTTCAACGAGCAGGATCTGGCCCTGGTCGAGCTGAATCCGCTGGCCATTCTCGAGGATGGCAACCTCGCCGCGCTCGACGGCAAGGTCAACTCCGACGACAACGCCGAGTTCCGTCATCCGAACCTGGCCGCGATGCGCGACCTGACCCAGGAAGACGCCGCCGAAGCGGCTGCGATGCAGAACAACCTCAACTACGTGACGATGGACGGCACCATCGGTTGCATGGTCAACGGTGCCGGTCTGGCGATGGCCACGATGGACGTGATCAAGCTGGCGGGCGGCGAGCCGGCCAACTTCCTCGACGTCGGCGGCGGCGCCACTAAGGAACGCGTGACCGAGGCGTTCAAGCTGATCCTGTCCTCGGACAAGGTGCGCTGCATTCTGGTCAACATCTTCGGCGGCATCGTGCGCTGCGACCTGATTGCCGAAGGCATCATCGCCGCGGTCAAGGAAGTGGGCCTGAAGATCCCCGTGGTGGTGCGCCTGCAGGGCACCAATGTCGATCAGGGCCGCGAACTGCTGGCCAATTCCGGCCTGGCGATCACGTCGGCCGATGATCTCAACGACGCGGCGCAGAAAGCCGTGGCTGCGGCCAAGGGCTGAGGAGCAAACGAATGAGCGTTTTGGTCAACAAGAACACCAAGGTGATCGTGCAGGGCTTCACCGGCCAGCAGGGCACCTTCCATGCACAGCAGTGCCTCGACTACGGCACCA
>DAHUXL010000171.1 GCA_027307195.1 Rhodanobacter sp.
ACAGTCCCGTACATGCGGGCAGATTACCACTCGGAGTTTCCATGCCCAACGTAAAAGTTCGCGAGAACGAGCCGTTCGAGATTGCACTGCGTCGTTTCAAGCGTACCTGCGAGAAGGCCGGCGTCCTGGCTGAAACGCGCAAGCGTGAGTTCTATGAGAAGCCGACCCAGGAGCGCAAGCGCAAGCGCGCTGCCGCGGTGAAGCGTCACCTGCGTCGTCTGTCGCGTGACGTCTCGCGCAAAGTCCGTCTGTACTGAGTTTCCCCCGATCCGTCGCCTGTCGATGGATCATGCGGCGCCCCGGCGCCGCGCATAACAGGAAACACGGTCGGCGCGGGTTCTCGCAGCCACCGCAAGCTCTCGGATTCGAACTGGCCGGTGTTGTCCACAAAGACAACGCCGGCTTTGTCGTTTCCGTAGAATGGATTCCCCAACTCCCAAGGCTCCCGCCATGACGCTCAAGCACCAGCTCACCGAAGACATGAAGAACGCCATGCGCGGTGGCGAAAAGCACCGGCTGGGCGTGATCCGGCTGATGCTGGCGGCGATCAAGCAGCGTGAAGTGGACGAGCGGATCGAGCTGGATGACGTGCAGATCCTCGCCACGCTGGAGAAGATGCTCAAGCAGCGGCGCGACTCGGTCAACCAGTTCGACGCCGCCAAGCGCGAGGATCTGTCGGCCATCGAGCGCGCCGAGATGGTGGTGATCGAAACCTACCTGCCGAGCAAGCTGAACGAGGCGGAGATCGACGCCTTGATCGCTGCCGCGATCAGCGACACCGGCGCCAGCTCGGCCCGCGACATGGGCAAGGTGGTGGCTGCGGTGAAGGAAAAGGCCGCCGGCCGCGCCGACATGGCCGTGGTCTCCGGCAAGATCAAGGCAAAGCTGGCCGGCTGAGGCTTCAACCGGCTCTGGCTGTCAGCAGGATCACGGCCAGCACCACCAGCGCTCCCACAATGACTGCCGCCAGCGCCATACGCCGGCGGCGCCGACGCAGTCGCTGCCAATTCACCAGATCCACGAAATAGCGCCCGTCGCCCGGGCAACGCAACACCGCATGACCGACCAGCTGGTGCCAGGCCATGCCTGGCTTCAACCCCAGTTGCTCTGCGCGACACGCCGTCGCCGCCGTGGTGGCGTCCGCCTGTTCGAACGCACGCACGATCGCGTGCTGTTTGTGCACCATCACCGCGGTGATCACCATGCCTGTCCTCCTGCCAACCCGACCGTTTAGCTTGCCGGCCGCAATCGTTGGCGGCAAGCGGGCGATGCATCACGTTCACGCCTGGCCCGTTACAAAAGCGCCACATGGCTCGCCGGGTGTCTCCCTTTCCGCGCGGCCGTTCATCGCCGCAGGAGAAACGCATGATCAAGTGGGCCATCATTTTCGCCATCATCTCGCTGGTCAGCGGCTGGCTTGGCTTCGGCGGCGTTTCCGGTGCCAGCGCCACCATCGCCAAGGTGCTGTTCGCGTGCTTCGTGATCCTGTTCCTGCTGGCGCTGCTGGCCGTGATCGGTGTGATCCACCTCCTGTAGCCACCACAGCGTCGAGTAGACTAGGCCGCCTATGCGCGGCCTGATTCCCGACAGCTTCATCGATGAACTGCTTGCCCGCGTCGACATCGTCGACGTGATCGAGCGGCGGGTGCCGTTGAAGAAGGCCGGACGCGAGTGGACCGCGTGTTGCCCGTTCCACAACGAGCGCTCGCCGTCGTTCTACGTCAGCCCGGCCAAGCAGTTCTTCCACTGCTTCGGCTGCGGCGTGCATGGCAGCGCGATCAAGTTCCTGATGGACTACGACCGGCTGGAGTTTCCCGACGCGGTCGAGGAACTGGCGCAGACGGTCGGCCTGAAGGTGCCGCGCGAAGGCGGCCGCGAGGCCGCGCCGCGCGAGGACAAGACCGATCTCTACGCGCTGCTGGACGCCGCCGCCAGCTGGTATGAAGGCGAACTGCCGCGCAATGCCGACGCGCAGGCGTATTGCAAAAAACGCGGACTGGACGAGGAAACGATCAAGCGCTTCCGTCTCGGCTGGGCGCCGGCCGGCTATGACGGCGTGATCAAGTCGCTCGGCAACAGCCCGCGGCGGATGGAGCTGCTCAACGAGGCCGGCATGGTCGCCAGCAGCGAGCGCGGCAGCAAGTACGACCGCTTTCGCGAGCGACTGATGTTTCCGATCCTTGACCGCCGCGGCCGGGTGATCGCGTTCGGCGGCCGCGTACTGAGTTCGGAGCAGTCGCCGAAATATCTGAATTCGCCCGAGACGCCGCTGTTCCACAAGGGCCGCGAGCTGTTCGCGCTGTGGCAGGTCAAGCAGGCCAATGCGAACCTGCTGCGGATCGTGGTGGTCGAGGGCTACATGGACGTGATTGCGCTGCATCAGGCCGGGCTGCCGATCGCGGTGGCCACGTTGGGTACGGCGACCACGCCGGAGCACACCGAAGTGCTGTTCCGCGCCGCGCCGGACGTGGTGTTCTGCTTCGATGGCGACCGCGCCGGTCGCGCCGCCGCGTGGAAGGCGCTGGAGTCGGCGCTGCCGCGATTGCGCGACGGTCGCCAGGCGTATTTCCTGTTCTTGCCCGATGGCGAGGATCCGGATTCGCTGGTGCGCAAGGAAGGCAAGGACGGTTTCGAGCAACGCATCAAGCAGGCAATGCCGCTGTCGGACTACTTTTTCAACGAGCTGTCACACGACGTGGAGATGGGCAGCCTCGACGGCCGCGCGCGGCTGGCCGAGCGTGCCCGCCCGCTGATCGCGAAACTGCCAGATGGCGCGTTCCGCGACCTGATGGCACAGGAGCTTCAAAAGCGCAGCGGTGCGAGCGCCATGCTGCAGGCCGATCCCGCCGCGCATCGTGCCGTGCAGCGCCCGGTGGCGGTGCAGCGCAGCCTGGTGCGCAGTGCGATCTCGCTGCTGCTGGCGCAGCCGGGGTTGGCCGATCTGGTGGAGAAACCCTATCGCTTCCTGCGCCTGGACAAGCCCGGCGTCGAGCTGCTGGCCGAACTGCTCGACATCGCGCGATCGCGGCCCGGCATCAATCCCGCGATGCTGGTGGAACACTTCGCCGAGCGGCCGGAATACCCTTCGCTGCAGAAACTGATGGCAACGCTGTCGGTGGGCGAACCGGAAAGCCAGCGCCTGGAATTCGTCTCGGCGCTGGAACGCATGGAGCACCAATCCCTGATCCAGCGCCGCGACTTTCTCAGCGCACGGCGCGGCGAGCTCAGTGATGACGAGAAGGTGGAGTTGCGGACGCTGCTGCCACTTCGCGAACAGATGAGCGCCAAGTCATGACTTGCACCAGCATGACGAGTCGCCGGTCGTTGCACCTTGCAGCCGGCACAGGGAACTCCGCACAAGAGGCATGGACCTAGATGGATCTGCTGCAACATCTGATCACGATCTTCGCCGAGAACGGCTACATTGCGGTGTTCATCGCGCTGATGATCTGCGGCGCCGGCCTGCCGTTGCCGGAGGACATCACCCTGGTCGCCGGTGGCGTGATCGCCGGGCTCGGTTACGCGAACGTGCACGCGATGTTCGGGCTGACCATGTTCGGCGTATTGCTGGGCGACGCCGCCATCTTCCTGCTCGGCCATCATTACGGTGCGCGCATCCTGCAGTGGCGCTTCGTGGCACGCGTGCTGACACCTTCGCGCTATGCCAAGGTGCAGAAAAAGTTCGAGCAATATGGCAACCGCATGCTGTTCTTCGCGCGCTTCCTGCCCGGCATGCGCACCACGATCTACCTCACCGCCGGCACCACCCATCGGGTATCGTTCCTGCGCTTCCTGCTGATCGACACGCTGGCCGCGCTGATCAGCGTGCCGTTCTGGGTCTACCTGGGCTACTTCGGCGCGGACAACCACGAGTGGCTGATGAAGTGGGTCAGCCGCGGCCAGAGCAGCCTGTGGATGCTGGTCGGCCTCCTTGTGCTGACCGTGCTGGTGTTGTGGTGGCGGCACCGGCGGCGTGCACGCTGCGAGCAGGATTGAGTCATCCACCGATACAGGGCTGATCGACGCTACAGCCAGCGGCCATAGCGTCGGATGTAGATCAGCTTCATCAGCTGGGTCAGTACGCAATAGCTCACCAGGGTCACAGCCAGCCAGGCGAAGTACACCGGCGGCAGCGGCACCATGCCGATCTTTGCACCGAGGGCGCTGTACGGAATCAGCATGCCGATCACGATGATCGCGAGGGTCAAGCCGAGCACCGGCGCGGCCGCCACGCTCTGCAGGAACGGGATGCGGCGGGTGCGGATCATGTGCACGATCAGCGTCTGCGACAGCAGCCCCTCGATGAACCAGCCGGACTGGAACAGCGACTGGTGCGCCGGTGAATTTGCGCCGAAGTAATGCCACATCAGCCAGAACGTGGTGATGTCGAAGATCGAGCTGACCGGGCCAATCCACACCATGAAGCGGCCGATGTCGCCGGCGTCCCACTTGCGCGGTTTGCTCAGGTATTCCTCGTCCATGCGGTCGAACGGAATCGACAGCTGCGAAATGTCGTACAGCAGGTTCTGCACCAGGATCTGCAGCGGCAGCATCGGCAGGAACGGCAGGAACGCGCTGGCCACCAGCACGCTGAACACGTTGCCGAAGTTCGAGCTGGCAGTCATCTTGATGTACTTCATGATGTTGCCGAAGGTGACGCGCCCCTCCAGCACGCCCTCCTCCAGCACCATCAGGTTTTTCTCCAGCAGGATGATGTCGGCCGACTCCTTGGCGATATCGGTGGCGGTGTCCACCGAGATGCCGACATCGGCATCGTGCAGTGCCGGCGCATCGTTGATGCCGTCGCCGAGGAAACCGACGGTATGCCCGAGCCGCTGCAGCGAGCGCACCACGCGTGCCTTCTGCAGCGGCGACATCTTCGCGAACACGGTGACGCGCGCCACCAGCGCATCCAGCGCGGCGTCATCGAGTGCCTCGATCTCCTTGCCCTCCACCGAATGGGTGACATCGAGCCCGACCTCGCGGCAGATCTTGCGCGTGACCGCCTCGTTGTCGCCAGTGATCACCTTCACCTCGACGCCATGCTGGTGCAGCGCGCGGATCGCGGTGGCGGCGGAGTCTTTCGGCGGATCCAGAAAGGCCAGGCAGCCGACCGCGACCAGGTTGTTCTCATCGACCACGCCGTACGCACGCTCGTGCGCCGATTCACGACGCACTGCGACCACCAGCACGCGCAGGCCGTCCTCGTTGAGCTTGTGCGTCATCGCCTTGATCTCGCGACGGCGCTCGTCGGTCAGCGGCTCGGTGACATCACCGGTTTTCGCAAACGTGCAGATCGACAGCATCTCCTCGACCGCGCCCTTGCAGATCAGCAGATGCTCGCCGTCGCCGTTGGCGACCACCACCGACATGCGTCGGCGCTGGAAGTCGAACGGGATTTCGTCGACCACGCGGTAACGCGTCGCCGCCGCCTCCAGGTCGCGATGCTCCAGCACCGCCTTGTCCATCAGGTTCTTCAGGCCGGTCTGGAAACGGCTGTTGAGATAGCCGTATTCCAGCGCCTCGTCGGACTCCTCGCCGTCGAGGTCGAGGTGCCGCTCCAGCACGATCTTGTCCAGCGTCAGCGTGCCGGTCTTGTCAGTGCACAACACATCCATCGCGCCGAAGTTCTGGATCGCATTGAGCCGCTTCACCACCACTTTGCGCTTGGACATCGCCAGCGCACCCTTGGACAGGTTCGCCGTGACGATCAGCGGCAACATCTCGGGAGTCAGGCCGACCGCCACCGACAGCGCGAACAGGAACGCCTCGGTCCAGTTGTGCTTGTCCAGTCCGTTGATCAGGAACACCACCGGCACCATCACCGCCATGAAACGGATCAGCAGCCAGCTGACGCTGCTGATGCCGCGGTCGAAGCTGGTCTGCACGCGTTGGCCGGACATGCTGTGCGCCAGCGAGCCGAGATAGCTGCGCGCGCCGGTCGCCACCACCACCGCGGCAGCGGTGCCGCTGACCACGTTGGTGCCCATGTAACAGACCGTGGGCAGGTCCAGCGGAGTGGCGGCGCTGCTGCCGTCATCGATGGAGGTGCGCGTGGGCGCCGACTTCTCCACCGGCAGCGACTCGCCAGTGAGGATCGCCTGGCTGATGAACAGGTCTTTCGCGCCGAGCAGGCGCAGGTCCGCGGGCACCATGTCGCCGGCACCCAGATGCACGATATCGCCGGCGACCAGCTCGGCCACCGGCACTTCGATCTGCTCGCTGTGACCGTCGGAGGCGCGCCGGGTCACTGTGGCGGTGTTGCGCACCATCGCCTTGAGCTTCTCGGCGGCTCGGGTGGAACGGTATTCCTGGGTGAAGCTCAGCAATACGCTGATCCCGACCATCACCGCAATGATGATCGGCCCGGTCAGGTCGTCGCCATCGGTGAACAGCTGCACGCCGGCCAGCACGAGCAACACCACGATGAACGGGTTCTTGAACGCGCGCAGCAATTGCAGCGACCAGTGCGGCGGCTTCTCGTGCGACACCTCGTTCGGGCCATCACGATGCAGCCGCTCGCTGATCTGCTCCTCGTCGAGGCCCGCCAGCGTGGTATCCAGTGTCGCCAGCAATGCCGCGGCATCGCAAAACGCCTGCTGCGCCACCGTCACCGGCACGCTCTTGCCTGCCACCTTGCCGATGGAGGGGTTGGAAATCTTGCTCATGAGTCGCTTCCGTGTGTCGGAATGCCGATGCCGCGAAGCGCGAGCGGTTTCAGCCCGCCGTCACGCTACTGATGTCCGGCCGCCAACGCGGCCCACGCCAAACCGCCCCGCCGGATCTGGGGGAGGCCAGCCCTTGCGCTGGATGGCAACGAGCATCAGCGGCCCGTACCCAGGCGCCGATGGCTCGGCGCTTTCAGGAACGATGCCGGCTCGCGCCGCGCCGTGGTGGCGCGGACGCTGGCCGCACGTTGCAGATCGATCACCACCGCACTCTCGCCGACCGGCCTGACCAGCGGCGCGGGCACGGTGACGCTGAATCCACGCGACGCGGCAGCGCCGCGACCGGAGACGGTACGGAGGCCTGCAACACACAGGCGGAAAAAATCGCGAAGGAGCTTCATCGGCCCATCTCCTCGTAACGACGCCGACGGCGTCGTCAGGGGTGGGCCGGACTCTCCCTAGATCAGGAAAGCACCAGCCGACCGCAGGCGGTCGCCGCAGGTGTTCAACTTGTTATGCGTCGCCGGCACCCGATGCTTGCGGATGTCGACGTTGCGACTAGGGTAAACGTCCATATGCCTTGGTTTGTCAGGACTGGGAGCCGACCGGCGCAGCGCGCCGGATGGCGCGCGCATTGTCGTGCTGCGCTGCGCAAGTGTCAACGCCTTGGGCTGCGAAAGTTTCTGCGCGGCATCCATCCGCGGGGTCAGATGGCCTGCGGGAAGGCGAATCCGTTGTGCGCCATCGGCCCGACCAGCCAGTGATCGGCCAGCAGGAACGCAAACAGCGCCATCAGGTACACGATGGAGTACTTGAATACCTTCATCGGGAAAAAATCATCCGGGGGATTCAGCAGGCGCACGGCGTAATACAGGAAACCCGCATCGAGCACGATCGCGCCGCCCAGGTAGATCAGCCCGCTCATCCCGGTCAATGCCGGCAGCAACGTCACCAGCACCAGCAGCAAGGTGTAGAACAGCACCTGCCAGCGGGTATAGACGATGCCGTGGGTCACCGGCAACATCGGCACCTGCGCACGGGCATAGTCGTCGCGGCGGAAGATCGCCAGCGCCCAGAAATGCGGCGGCGTCCACACGAAGATGATCAGGCACAACTGCAGGGCGAACGCATGCAGATGCCCGGTCACCGCCGTCCAGCCCAGCACCGGCGGGATCGCGCCGGCGAGGCCGCCGATCACGATGTTCTGCGGCGTGGCGCGCTTCAGGTAGGCGGTGTAGACCAGCGCGTAACCGATCAGCCCGCCGAAAGTCAGCAACGCGGTGAGCGGATTCACCAGCAATGCCAGCACCAGCATCGAGGCAATGCCGAGCAACACCGCGAATACCAGCACCTGACGGGGGGTGAGCGAGCCGGTGGCCAGCGGACGCCGCGCGGTGCGCGCCATCAGCTTGTCGATACGTTCGTCGATCAGGTGGTTGAATGCGGCGGCGGAACCCGACGCCATCCAGATGCCCAGCGTACCGAACACCAGCGCGCGCCACGGCGGAATCCCCGGCACCGCCAAGAACATGCCGATCACCGCGCAGAACACCAGCAGCGCGACGACGCGCGGCTTGGTCAGTTGCAGGTATTCGCGGATCAGATTCATTTCAACGTCGCCCCAACGACTGGAACATCGATTCGTCATGCTGCCGCTGCGTATTCGCCAGCGTGGCCAGCAAGGTGAACAGCAGCAGTGCGGCCACGCCATTGTGCGCGGTCGCCACCAGCAACGGCAGTCCGAAGTACACGTTGCTGATGCCCAGCAGCACCTGGCTCACCAGCGCCAGCGCGATGGCGATGCCGCACAGGCGCAGGCCGCGCTTCGCGGTCTTGTGCGACAGCCAGCCGAGATAGCAGAACACCACCAGTGCGCCGAACCGGTGCGCGATCTGGATGGCGCTGCGTGCGGCCATGTCCAGCACGCCACCTTCGTAGTTGACGCCGATCCCGCGCCACAGCACGAAGCCCTGCTCGAAATTCGTCGGTGGCGCCCACTGACCCAGGCACTGCGGGAACGAGCCCGGGCCGTAACCGCAGGCCAGCGCCGCGTAGTTCGCCGAGGTCCAGCCGCCCAGCGCGATCTGGCAGAACAGCAGCACGATGCCGATGGCGACCAGCCGGCGCAGATCGGCCATGCGATCATCCGGTGCCGCCACGCCGGCAAAGCGCAGGGCGGCGTACGCCAGCAGCGCGAACGTGGTCATGCCACCGAGCAGATGGCCCATCACCACGATCGGTTTCAACAGCAGCGTCACCGTCCACATGCCCAGCATCGCCTGGAAGATGATCACCGCCAGCGCCAGCACGCAAATCTTCCAGGCACCCGGCTGTTGCAGCCGGATCGCCGCAAGCAGGGGCAACGCGATCGCGCAGATCGCCAGCAGCGACGACCACGCATGCTCGTCGCGCATGTACAGGCCCACCCCGACCGCCGCGAACACGGCACCGGCGATCACCGCCAACAGCGCGCTGCGTTTGCGTTGGCTCGCGATCAGCGCCAGCAAGAGCACCATTACGCCGAGCGTGCCGGCAAGAAAACGGTGCACCTGTTCGCGCCAGGCCTTGTGCGCCTCGTACGGGCGATCCGGAAACGCCGCGTCGGCGTGCGCCACCGCCTGCGCATGCTGCGGCCAGGTCGCCTGACCGTAGCAGGTCGGCCAGTCCGGACAGGACAGACCGGCATTCGACAGCCGCACGAACGCGCCGAACATCACCAACCCGAACGCGAATACCGCGGCGAGCAGGGCCAGGTTACGCAGGATCTTCAGCGAGCGCGCCGACATCACTTGACCACCTTCTGCAGATCCCGCAGCAGGCCCGGACCATCGAAACCTGCCGGATACAACGACAGCGCGGTACCGTTGGATTCCACCAGCACCGCACTGACGCTGTCCGGCGTGGTCGGCGTGTACGCGGTCAGCTTGCCGTCGACATCGCTACCCAGCGACCAATAGGTCTGCATGGCGACACGCTGACTCGCATCCGCCGGCGGCGTGCCGAGATAGAGCAGACGCAGGCGCGTCTGGTTGCGATTGAGCATGACGCGTGCCTTCGCGATCCCGGTCAGTGTCTCGAAGCAGCGCGCGGCGCAGTCCGGCCCGGCCAGCGCGATCAGCGTGAACCGCGGTTCGCTGTCGCGCCACGGCCACACCTGACCGTTGTCCAGTTTTACCTGCAGCTTCTCATCGACGAAATTACGCTGCGGCAGGATCGCATGGCCATTGCCTTTCACGCCCGGCTGCCAGCCGGCAACACTGAGCAGACCGGCGATGATCATCGGCGCCGCAAACACCAGCGCAATCAGCAGCAGATACCTTCGGCTTTTGCGCAACGCAACGGGATCGACTGGTTTCATCGGAGTTCGTGACCTTGGTGATATCAGGATTTGCGCGGTTTGCGCTTGCGATGCACGGCCAGCAGGATCACCACCGCAGCAAGCGCGAAGGTGAACCACTGGAACGCATACGCACGGTGCCGCGCTGGCGGCATCGAGGAAAAATCGAGGGTGTGCACGCGCACATAGATCGAGGCCGGATCGGCGTCCAGCGCGAGCATCCGCGGATACAGCGGACGGCCGAGATCGCGGGCGATTTCCGCCGGATCCAGGAAGATGCTGTTCTTCGGCCAATGCGTCTGTCGCGCCAGCGCATCGCCACCCATCTCGAAACCGACCGGCGGCGGCGGCACGTACAAACCCTGCAAGCTGATCTCGGCGGTCGGCAACGGCGGCAGCTGCGGCGTCTTGCCGCTGCCATTGCCCGGCAGGAAGCCCAGGTCCACCAGCAGCAACGACGGCTGATCGCGCAGAACGAACGGCGCGAACACCTCCACCCCGCCGAGACCGTCATGCTTCGGGTTGTCCAGCAGATACAGTCGGTCGGCGAGATAGTGGCCCCTCACCTGCACGCGCGGGAAGCTGTCGGCCGGCGGCGTGCTGGCCACCTTGGCGAAGTCCTGCAGGGGCGCGGACGCCGATGCGGCATACCGCCGCAGAAGTGCTTCCTTGAAGTCGGCGCGATGCAGCTGCCAGATGCCCAAACGTATGAACAGCAAGGCTCCGGCCGCCGTCAGCAGCAACGCCCACCACGACGGACGGCGAAAACCGCTCACGCGTCGAGCCCGCCGGTGGTCGCTATACTGCTCAAGTCGTAATGGATCGGATCAATCACGTGGAAACCGTCTACAAAGGTGCGCTGGTGGTGCTGCTGCTGGTGGTGATCTTCAGCCTCGGCCAGGCGCTGTACTTCATGATGACCGACAAGGATGACGACAAGCGTACGGTATGGGCCTTGACCCGCCGCATTGGCCTGTCACTTCTGCTGATCGGCATGGTCGCACTCGGCATCTGGATGGGTTGGCTGCATCCGCACGATGTCGGCCAGTGATTGTAGCGGCTGCGCCGGTACGGCGCTTCGACCGCGACAAATCGCGCGCGGCGACGGGCGTCTCTGCTGACGTCTGAGATAAAGGCCACCACAACAAAAAACCCGCCATGAGCGGGTTTTTTGTTGTGGGCAGCAACGTCGCGTCAAAGAATATAGACGAACATGAACAGGCCGAGCCAGACCACGTCGACGAAGTGCCAGTACCACGCCACCGCTTCGAAGCCGAAATGGTGATCCTTGTTGAAGTGACCCTTCAGCACGCGGAACCAGATCACCGCCAGCATGATCGTGCCCAACGTCACATGCAGGCCGTGAAAACCGGTCAGCAGGAAGAAGGTCGAGCCGTAGACACCGCTATGCAGGGTCAGGTTCAGTTCCTTGTAGGCCTCGATGTACTCGTGCGCCTGGAAGTTCAGGAACAGCGCGCCCAGCAGCACGGTCAGGCCGAGAAACACCAGGATCTTGCCGCGATGCCCCGCGCGCAGCGCATGATGGGCAATCGTGACCGTAACGCTGGAGCTGAGCAGGATCAGCGTGTTCAACAGTGGCAGGCCCCACGCCGGCACGGTGCTGAAAGCGCCACCGACGTGCTCCGGACCGTTGCCGGCATTGGCGCCCCATGAAGCGGCGTAGTCGCTCCACAGGAACTGGTGGGTCAACGTGCCGTGACCGTGGCCACCGAGCCACGGCACCGAAAACATGCGGATGTAGAACAGCGCACCGAAGAACGCGCCGAAGAACATCACCTCGGAGAAGATGAACCACATCATGCCCATGCGGAACGAGACGTCCACCTGGTGGTTGTAGCTGCCGGATAGCGACTCGTTGATGACCGATCGGAACCAGCCGAAGAACATGCCCAGCACGCCGATCACGCCGACGGTCAGCACGGTCTTGCCGAAGCCGGCGTCGCCGGGCTCCGCGTTCAGCCAGTGCGCGGCACCGAACACGGTGGTGAACATGACCACTGCGGCCACGATCGGCCAATAGCTCTTGGCCGGAACAAAGTAAGCGTCGTGCTGCTGACCCATGGTGAGACCCCGTGGATTTCTCTTGATGACTTAACCCCGTCACGCCGACCGGGGAACTGCATGCCGATCGTCGAACCCGACCGGTTGAAGGAAACGTATTGAAGAAAAACGTGTAGCGACCGCGGTACCGCTATTTCATCAGCAGGATCTGCAGAAACGACACCAGGAAAAACGCCAGCGCGATCGAGACCGTCACCACCAGGGTGCGTCGTACACCTTTGCGGCGTGCCGCGATTTCCGTGTTCATGGTCTGCTGTTTCATGTAGATCGGCTTCTTGCGTCGCCTCAGCCCGACAAGGCTGGGGCGACGTGGTGGTGGATCAATCGTTCACGTGACCGTGCGCCAGCTCGTCGTCGTGGATCACCGGCGGCACGTCGAAGGTGTGGTGCGGGGCCGGCGACGGCACCGTCCACTCCAGACCTTTGGCACCTTCCCACACGCGGTCGGTGGCCTTCTTCTTCGAGAAGAACGCGCAATGAATCAGCACGCCGATGAAGATCAGCTGGGTGGCGCCGAACAGGAAGCCGCCGATCGAGCTGATCATGTTGAAGTTGGCGAACGCCACGTTGTAATCGGGAATGCGGCGCGGCATGCCGGCCAGACCGAGGAAGTGCTGCGGG
>DAHUXL010000176.1 GCA_027307195.1 Rhodanobacter sp.
GTTGATCCGTTCAGGATGATTGATTCAGATATCGAGCAATGCCGCATAGCCTTCCCGCGCATCCGGCCATTGCGGCGCGAAACCACTGGCGCGCAAGCGCGCATTGCTGAGCCGCTTGCTGCCGATGCCGGCCGGGGCCGGGCCGTCGACGGCCGGCGCCGCGCCGATCAGACCGGCCAGATGGTCGTACAGCACATCGAGCGGCAGCGGCATGCTGTCCACGCCAAGATACAGCGGCAGCGGATCGGTCAGTTGCAGCAAGTGCACGACCGCCACCGCGGCATCGTCGACATGGATACGATTGGCCCAGTGCGGCAACGTGCGCGGCACCGCAACCTGTCCCGCACGCAGACGCTCGAGCAGCTGCATGCGTCCGGGGCCGTACAGCCCGGCCAGCCGCAACACGATCGAACGCGGTGATTGCGCGGCCAGCCACTGTTCCGCTTCCAGCAATACCGCGCCGTTGAATCCCGGTGGTGCTGCCGGCGTGTCTTCGTCCACCCAGTCCCCGCCGTGCTCGCCATAGACCGCACTGGAAGACACCAGCAACACGCGTTGCAAGCTGTCATGCCCTAACGCGTCGAGCAGATGGCGCAAGCCGTCCACGAAGGTGGCGCGATAGGCGGGCGCATCGCGCCGATCCGGTGTCGGCAGATAGACCAGCTGGGTGATCCCGGCCGGCAATCCGCGCAAGGTCATCGGCTGGGTCAGGTCACCGCGCAGCCAATGAATACCGCTGTCGTCCGACACCTGCGGCTGACGTCGCAGTGCCCACACGTCATCGCCACGCGCGCGCAGGCGCTGCGCAACGCGCAGGCCAAGGTCGCCACAACCGGCCAGCAGCACCCGTTCGCTCACCACATGCCCTCCACAGACGTCGCACTTGCCCTGTTAGCATTTACCCATGAATCCGTCGTGCAACCTTTTCATCATCGGCCCGACCGGCGCCGGCAAGACGTCGATTGGACGCCGTCTTGCCCTGCATTATGGACTGCCGTTCGTCGATCTCGACCAGGAGATCGAGCAGCATTGCGGCGTCGACGTGAGCACGGTGTTCGAGATCGAGGGCGAGGCCGGTTTCCGTCAGCGCGAAAGCATGCTGCTGGACGAGTGCAGCCAGCGCCCCGGCGTGTTGCTCGCCACCGGTGCCGGCGTGGTGCTGGCCGAACACAATCGCGCTCATCTGCGCGAGCGCGGTTACGTGGTGTGGCTGCAGACCACGATCGAGCAGCAGCTGGAACGGCTGGAACGCGACCATCGCCGCCCGCTGCTGGCCGTGCCGAACCGGCACGAGCGGCTGCAGGCGATGGCGCAGATCCGCGAACCGATCTACCGCGAGCTCGCCGACCTCGCCGTGCCCGGCGAGCACGGCAGCGTCGCCGCCGCCAGCGATCGCTGCATCGCGCTGATCGACCGTCACTGGCAGCGCCAACCCACCGCATGACCCCGGCAGAACGCATGAACAACCCCGCACCACAGACCATCACCGTCGCGCTCGGCCAGCGCAGCTATCCGGTATGGATCGGCAGCGGGCTGCTTGCCGACCACGCGCGCTGGCGCGCGATGCTGCGCGGCCGGCATGCGCTGGTGATCAGCAACACCACGGTGGCGCCGCTGTATCTGCCGCGCATCGAAGAGGGATTGGGTGGCCTGAAGTGGTCCTCGTTCCTGCTCGACGACGGCGAGGCACACAAGAGCTTCGCCAACGTCGGCCGCGCGCTGGAAGCACTGGGCCAACTTGGCGCCACACGTGACGCCTGCGTCATCGCACTCGGCGGCGGCGTGGTCGGCGACCTTGCCGGTTTCAGCGCGGCATGCTGGATGCGCGGCATCGACTTCATCCAGATGCCGACCACCCTGCTGGCCATGGTCGACTCCTCGGTCGGCGGCAAGACCGGCGTCAACCTGCCGGTCGGCAAGAATCTCGCCGGCGCGTTTCACCAGCCGCGTGCGGTGATCGCCGACATCGACACGCTGACCACCCTGCCCGAGCGCGAATACCGCGCCGGCCTCGCCGAGGTTATCAAGGGCGCGGCGATCGGCGACGAGCCGTTCTTCGCCTGGCTGGAGCAGCATGCCGATGCACTCGCCACCCGCGATCCCGCCACCGTGCCGGAGGCGATCGCGCGCAAGGTCCAGTACAAGGCCGGCGTGGTCGCCCGCGATGAAACCGAACAGGGCGAGCGCGCCCTGCTCAACTTCGGCCACACCTTCGGCCACGCGCTGGAAACTGCCGGCCACTACGCCACCCTGCTGCACGGCGAAGGCGTGGCCATCGGCATGCTGCTGGCAGCGCAGTTGTCCGAACGCCTTGGCATGAGCGGCGTCGCCGCTACCACCCGCCTGCGAGACCTGCTCGAAAAACTTGGTCTGCCCACCGCGATTCCGCCCGGCATGGAGGCGCAGCAACTGCTGGCACTGATGCGGCTGGACAAGAAGAACACGGCCGGCGTATTGCGGCTGATCCTGTGGCGCGGCATCGGTCGCGCCGAGATCGTCGCGGGTGTGGCCGAAGCCGACGTACTGGCCGTGTTGCAGGCTGCTACGGAGCCCTAACCGATCACCTGCGTCATCGGCGCCCTCGCTACGCGGCCGCCAGCCTTCTAGAATGCTCACGTTTGCGGCGTGCCGCACAGTCCCTCCGGAATCCATGCGCCTCTATCTGCAAACTGTGCCCGGCAGCGCCGAGGCACCCCGCTACGTCCAGATCACGCTGGAGCAGGATCTGCTCGGTGGCTGGACGCTGTATCGCGAATCCGGCACCCAGGGTGGCCGCGCCACCATGAAGCGCGAGCAGTTCCTGGAGCGTGACGAGGCGGTCAGTGCGTTCGAGAAAGCACGCGATGCCCAGCTCAAGCGCGGTTTCCGCCTGATGTTTGCCCAGGGCCTCGAAGGCCCGTACGGACGTTGATCTGATGAATGCCCCACTGAAGAACGACCGCTTCCTGCGCGCCCTGCGTCGTGAACCCACCGACACCACGCCGATCTGGGTGATGCGCCAGGCCGGCCGCTATCTGCCGGAATACCGCGCCACCCGCGAGCGCGCCGGCAGCTTCATGGGCCTGGCGCAGAACCCCGAGTTCGCCTGCGAAGTGACCCTGCAGCCGCTGGAGCGCTTCGAGCTCGACGCGGCAATCCTGTTCTCCGACATCCTCACCATTCCCGACGCGATGGGCCTGGGCCTGTCGTTCGCGCAGGGCGAAGGTCCACAGTTCGCGCACCCGGTGCGTACGGCGGCAGACATCGCGAAACTCGCCGTGCCCGACATGGACGGCGAACTGCGCTATGTGATGGACGCGCTGCGGCTGATCCGCCGGGAACTGCACGGCCGCGTGCCGCTGATCGGCTTC
>DAHUXL010000177.1 GCA_027307195.1 Rhodanobacter sp.
CGCGCACGGCATCACCTTGCCGATCCTGCATCTCGGCCTTCCAGACGTCTATCTGGAACATGGCAGCCGCGAGGAAGTGTTGACGATGGCCGGCCTCGACCTGCCCGGCATCCGCAACGCCATCCATGCACGCTTTCCACAACTGAGTGCCACGAGCATGGCCAGCGCTGGCTGAAAGCCGACACCCGGTTCCGGACATGAACGCCCCGCCTCGTGCGGGGCGTTTTGTTTGTGCGATCAGCGACGGCCGCCACTGATGCGATCGCGCTGCTCCAGGTCCCGGGCCGTGAATACCTCGACATAGCCTGCCTCGCGCAACAACGCACGAGCCGCATCGCCCTGGTTCCAGCCATGTTCGAACAGCAGCCAGCCCCTGGGATGCAGGTGGGCGGGTGCGTCGCGCACGATGCGGCGGATGTCGTCCAAGCCATCAAGGCCTGAAGCCAGCGCGCTGGTCGGCTCGAAACGCAGATCGCCCTGCCCGAGGTGCGGATCGGCGGTCTCGATGTACGGCGGGTTGGAGACGATCAGGTCGAACTGCTGACCGGCCAGCGGCGCCAGCCAGTCGCCATGTACGAAAGTGACGTTGCCGATGGCATGACGCTGCGCATTGCGCTGCGCGACGGCGAGCGCCTCGGCGCTGGCGTCGGTGGCCATTACCTGTGCATGGGGTCGTTCGCGTGCAATCGCCAGCGCGATCGCACCGCTGCCGGTGCCGAGATCGGCCACGCTGCAAGCGGCATCATCCGGCAGGCGCTGCAATGCCAGCTCGACCAGCAGCTCGGTTTCCGGGCGCGGGATCAGCGTGGCCGGGGTCACTTCCAGATCCAGCGACCAGAAGCCGCGCTGGCCGGTGATATAAGCCACCGGTTCGCCGGCTGCACGGCGCTCGATCAGATTCGCGTAAGCCGTCTGGACGTCCCAATCCAGCACGTCATCGGCATGCGTGAACAGCCAGCTGCGCGGTTTCTGCACGACGTGCAACAGCAGCAACTCGGCATCGAGACGCTCACCGAGCTGCTGCGTGGCCGCGGCCAGCATGTGGCGGACATCAGGCATGCTGCGGCGGCTCGGGCGTGGATGGCGGCAGCTGCGGTGGTGTCGGGCCGGGCTTCGGTTCGTGCTTGCGCCAGTAACCACCGCGCGTCCACGCCTCGAATGCCCAGCGCAGCCAACCGATCAGCGCATTGGCCAGCCACAGCGCCCACGCCAGCATGGCCAGCTTGTAGACCCACAGCGAAACGCTGAACACGCCACCGCTCGGCAACGCATTGGTGCTCTGATCAGCGAACCAGCGCAGGCTCCAGGCACTGGAATCGTTGCCGGCCACATGCATGTCGGGCAAGCCGAGCAAGCCCTTTGGTACCGCGCTGATCAACACGGTCAGCGCCAGCAGCGTGAGTGCGGCGAGGCCGAATTGCAGCAGGTTGAATTTCGTCGCAGTCAGGCGCTCCGCAGGCGCTCCACGTGCGCGCAGACCGAGCAGGATCAGCCACAGCACCACCAGCGCATAGGCACTCCAGGCGAACGCGGAGAAGCCCAGTCCAAGCAGAAGCCAGTGATGGAAGCGCAACGGCGTCGGCGCATAACGCGCCAGCAGCCACGCCGCCAGCAGCAGCACGACCAGCTGCGACCAGTACAGCACCGCCGGCCCCACCGTCGGCCCCCACGTCCACAACACCCAGCGATCCTGCGGCAGCTGCAAGGCGAGGTTGATGTTCGCCACCGGCGCATGCAGGGCGAACGTCGGCGTACGCAAGCGCGTGGCCACGCCGTGTGGCTCGCGCAGACGCAGCGTGTAATCGTGCTCGCCCGGCAGCAACGGCAGGCTGAGCTTGCCGTCACGCACGGCGAGGTTGATCGGCTGGTTGTCGCGCTGCGCCTCCAGCAGCTCGGCGCCTGCCGGCAGGTCGATCGCATGCTCGCCACCACGCGTGCTGCGCGCATGCAGGCTCAATGTGGTCTCGCCGGCACGCTCACCGACCGTGCTGGTCAGCTGCGCGCCATCGAAGGCCAGACTGTCGCCCGCCACCGCCACCGGCTGACTGAAGGCAAGCTGCAGGCTCTCGCCCGGCAGCGGCTGGTATAGCAGGCCATCCTCACTGGCGCTGGTCGGCACATCCTTGGCATCGACGTGCCACATCGGCGCGGCATGGATTTCCCAGACCTCGGCACGCTCGCCCAGCGCCGGCGCTTCGAGCGCCAGCTTCGTCGCGTGATCGAGCCGACTGGTCCAACGCACCGCTCCGCTGTTCGCGTTGAAGGTGATGCTGATGCGACCGTCTTTCACCAGCACGTCGTCACCCAGCGGATGCTCACCGGGCAGCAACGGCAAGGTGACACTGAAGCCGCCCTCCTCCGGGGCGATGCGCTCGACCGTGTTCTCGACGGTCCAGTCGAGGCCCAGATCCAGCCTGCGGGTCAGCCGGACGTACGGCGGGAAGTTCTGAACGGGCGGCAAGTCCTTGCCGTCGCTGGCCGTGCGCACGCGCTGCAAGGCGATGCTGTCGCCCAATGGACGGCCGTTGTCGACGCCAGCCAGCGACCAACCGTTGCCGTTGAACGCGATGCGCTGGGGGCGCAGCGTGAAGCGCAGATTGGCGTTGTCGGTCGCGCCGATGCGATAGCGCAGGCTGATCCGGTGCACGCCACGATCCAGACGCAACAACAGCTGATCGCCGCGACGGCTGAGCGGTGCATTCGCATGGCCGTCCATGCCGACATCGAGCAGTTGCAGAGCTTCGTCAGCCTGCGGCAACGGCAGTGCGACTGCAGCACCGATATGCGCTTCCAGCTCCACGTCGAGCGTGTCGCCGCTGGCCTGCAGTTGCGCCTGTGCCACGGCGGCACAGGATGGCGCGCACTTGGGCGCCTCGATCAGCCGGTCGCGCAGCTGATTCAGCAGGTCCTGGCCGGGCAGGTTCTGCGCACGTGCGCCAGCGGGTAGCAATGCGATGGTCAGCAAGGCCGCGCTCACCACGCCACCACCACGCCAGTCGCGCCAGCGACCACGCAGAGGTGCCAGCAGCAGCGGCCCCAGCTTTGCCAGCAGCAGCGCCAACAACCCCACCATGGTCACCCGCAACAATCGCACCAACCAGGCCGGCGCGATCACCAGCCGCGTGCTCTGTTCCGCCGTCACCGGACCGGACCAGCCGAGTCGGTAGTCGTTGCCTTGATTCCAGTGCGGCGTGCCTGCGCCGGCCTGGGTCACGTGGCGGCTGTCGACTTCATTGCGGACACCAGCGGACCCACTACCCAGATACTGGACATTCATAGCTGAAACGGTGATGGCAGACAGCGCCGCGCTCGATCCACCGCGCACCACCACACCTGGAGCCTGCAGCGCAGTCGAACTCACCTCGTCAGCTGCTGGTGCGGGCGGCGCAGGGGGTGGCGCCATTTGCGCGATGATCTTCGGCGACGCCACCCGCTGCTTCATCTTTCCTTGCGCATCCGCATAGGCCTCTTCCTGTGCAGCCTGCTGGGCGTAATCCGCCGAGACGATCCGACTCTGGCTACCGCCCTCCAGTTGCGGATGCAGCGCGTACTGCAACTGCGCCGCGACGAACGGCAGTGTCCACAGCACCGCCAGCACGAAGACGGCAACGGCACCGATGCGCGCGGCAGAGCGCAGGCGACCTTCCGGCAGCGCGCGCAGCAGCAACGCCAGCGCCAGCGTGACGGCGAGTGTCCACAGCGGCGCGGCATTCTCGTGCTGGGCCAGCGCGAGATAGCCGGCCGCCGGCAGCGCCCACGGCCAGCCGAGCAGACGGCCGACCAGCAGCGCGATCAGCGCCACCACGAACAGGTCGAGCAGGCTCCATTGTCCGATCCATGAATCGGGCGAACGATCCGCGCCGACTGCTCCCAGCAAACGGTAGCCCGCAGGCAGGTGCAAGGTGGCCTGGATGCCTTCCAGCGGCAGCTGCCAGCCCGCGCTCGGGATCGCGCCGCCATAACTGGCGAGGCGCAAGCCGGCATTGAGATTGAGTTGCTGCTCGCGCAATTCGACGCCACTGCGATCGTTGGCGCCCTTGGTGATCAGCAGCGGTTCGCCGGCCTGTGCTGCACGCTGCAGCTGCCACGGCGCCGCCACGTCCAGCCGCTGATGATGACGAAGGTCGCCGGTGAGATGGTCGGCAACGCTGAGGCCCGTGCCGTCGAAATCCAGCCACAACTCTCGCTGCAGGTGCAGCTGATCGCCCTTGCCGCCTTCGTCGCCTCGCGTGCCCTGCTCTATCGCCAGACCAGCGTCGTCGTCCAGCGCATACGCCGGCAGATCGCTCCAGTCGGATGGCACGCCCGCCTGTGCCGCATCGGTGGCGCGACCTTCGACGCGCGTGCTGCGCAGATCGGTATCGTCGGCATAGCTCCAGATTTCCTGCCGCGGCCACGGTGCGGCCGGCAGCTTCAGTGCGACCTTGCCCAGCGGCGCGACACTGCGGGCGGCGAGCGTGATTGTCCATTGTCCGGGGCGCAGCTGCATGCGCAGCTGGCCATCGTTCTCCAGCCGTGCCGGCAGATCGCCAGTCAGCGCAGTCGCCACAAAACCCGCCGGCAACATCGGACCCAGCAACTGCTCGCGCGCGCTGCCGGTGACATTGAGCTGCAACCGTGTCTGCAGCGTGGCCGGCAGGCCATCCTCGAGGCAGCGATAGACGCGCAGCGACAACGCATCGGCCGCGCGCTGTGCGGCGGCGGCTTCGCCGAGGGTGAGCTGATCGCCATTGCGCTCGATGCGCGCGACCGCCTCACCGTCGACGCTCAGCGTGACCAGCCCGATCATGGCCGGCACGCGCAAGCGTGCGGGGCGCGAAGTCCACGGCAACGTGCCGCTCAACTGATAGTCGCCCGGCGTCAGCCACAGCATCGGCACGCCGCCACGCTGGAGCACCGTGGCCGTATGCTTGTTGGCGCTGACCTGTTGCGGCCAGTTCCTTTCGTCGCCCGGCAAAGCCACCCAGCTTGGCGCGTCCACGTGCACATCCATGCTGAAACGGCCGCCGTCCTTGCCGGCATCGAGAGTCAGACGGCCGGGCCACGCGCATTGATAGCTGCCGTCGCCCGGCATCTGGTTGGCCAGGAACGGGCAGTCGTGCTGCGGCACATCGTGCAGCACCCATCCCTGCCAGTCGTGCAACGGCAGCGGCACATCCTGCGCCGGCAACGGCGTGGCGTACAGCAGCCACAGACTCAGCAACCCAAGACCGAACAACCCTGGCGATCGACGATGCATGCATTTCTCCCTGTGTGCCCGTGGGGCCGGCACAGTGTAGGTGGAACACGGCAGGCATACAGCGGTGCCTGCATCCTGCGGCGGCGACGGCACGTATCTACCTGCGACGACAGCCCGAACCTTTCATGCAACGCAGCCAGCGCTGCGATGGGGTTAAAGGCTGCGCATCGATCTCCACCCAGGAACAGGCATGTCAACGAAAACCACTCGCCCAACCCGCCATCCATCGCGACGCACCCTGCTCGCCAGCATCCTGCTGCTGCTCGGCAGCGGCTTGCTCACGGGCTGCCAGGCCGTACTGTTTCGCAGTCTCAACGGCACCACCGGCAAGACCGACGTGGTGGTGCAGCGCGACGTGGTGTACGACTCCACGCATCAATTGGCGCTGGACATCTATCGGCCGCGCGATGCGCGGCATGCGCCGGTAGTGGTGTTCTTCTACGGTGGCAGCTGGAAGTCGGGCAAGCGGTCGTGGTACCGCTGGGCCGGCGAGGCGCTGGCGCAACGCGGATTGGTCGTCGTGATTCCCGACTACCGGCTGTGGCCGAAGGTAAAGCTGGACGGTTTCATGCAGGACGCCGCGCGCGCCGTCGCGTGGACGCACGCGCATGCCGGCGAATACGGCGGCGATGCGGATTCGCTATTCGTGATGGGCCACTCGGCCGGCGCGCATATCGGCGCATTGCTGACCACCGACGCACACTGGCTCGCTGCCGTCGGCATGCAGCCGCGCCAGCTGCGCGGCTTCATCGGACTGGCTGGCCCGTACGATTTCCTGCCACTGAAGGACGCCGATTTCATCGACATGTTCGGCAGTACGCACGACGCACAATTGCGCTCGCAACCGGTGCACTACGTCGGTGGCGACGAGCCACCGATGCTGCTGATGCAGGGCACGACCGACAAGGTGGTATGGCCGCGCAATGCACAATCGCTGGCCGCAGCGTTGCGGCGCGAAGGCGATCCGGTCGAACTGAAGATGTATCCGGACGTCGGCCACAGCGCGATCCTGCTGGCGATGTCGCGGCCATTCCGCGACAAGGCGCCGGTGCTGGACGACACCGCGAACTTCATCCGGGCGCAGCTGGCACAGCACCGTCATGCCACCGCCGTCACGCCATAAAAAACGCCGGGCGTTGCCGCCCGGCGTTCGGTACCACATGCAGCCTTGCGTCAGTGTCAGTGGATCGCGGCCGGATCCTGCTTGGCCTTGAGCGCACTGCATAGCTGGATCGATTCGCTGGTCTGCGCCAGACCGCGATCGATGCCGGCGGCGTCCTTCAGACGCGGCTTGAAGAACGCCTGCAAGCGATCACCCTCGGCGGTGGTGCAGCTGCCGCCAGCGGCCAGCGACGGCAGACGGCCGCCGGAGAAGCTGCCGGTGCGATCGAGGATCTGCTGGTAGTGCGCGGTGAACCACGTCCACATCGCATCACGCTGGGCTTCAGTCTCGCGACCGGCGCGCAGCAACATCGCCATCTCGCCGACCTTGACCGGTTTGGTCAGCGCGAAGTTGCGCACCTGCTCGGTCAGCGCCGGATCTTCCACGCTGGCCAGGCCACCGAGGATGCCGTTGCGCAGGGCCGGGTCGCTGGTCTTCGGCAGCTCGGCGATCAATGCATCGACCGCGCTCTTGCCATGTTCCTGCACTGCCATGCCCAGCGCATCGCCGAGCAGGTCCGGATCGGCCGCCCCCAGATCCAGACGACCGTCCGCCTTGGGCTTGAGCGCCGCCTCACCCTGCTTGAGCAGGGCCGCACGCACTTCGGGAAGTTTGAAACCGAAGGCAAGCGCACCGGCCAGCTCGCTCCGCATCAGCGCGTTGTCCTCGGACTCGCCCGCCTTGCGCTGGTAGCCGAGCTGCTGCAGACGCGGCAGATAGGCATCCTTCGCCCATGCGGCCAGACGGGCACGCTGGGCATCGGTGACGGCTTCGTTGCGATAGATCCAGCCGACCTGACCCAGCGGCGCGGTGGCCACCTCGCGGATCTTCGAGGCGGTCAGCGGCTGCAGCGCGGTCAGCACGTCGCCGGCATCCAGGTCACCGTGGCGGAAGCTCGCGTCGACCGCGTCGGCGTAGGCCAGCTGCTCTGCATCGCTGAGCTTGCCGACCTGCTTGACCAGACCGGTCACGCCGTCCTTGCCGAGGCTGAAACGGTAATAGCCGCTGGCGTTCGCGTTCGGCATCACCCAGGTCGGGTTGCTGGCACCGGTCAGCTCCATCGAGCCGGTGGCCTTGTCGAGCATTTCGCAGGCGACCTTGCTGGACTGTGCTTTATCTTTGCCGTTGACGGCGGTGCCGTAGCGCACGCATACCGGCACGCCCCAGATGCGCTGCGCGTCGCCGGTGCTGCCGATCGGCAGGTAGCGGTTCTGGCTCAGCTGCAACACGGTCTTGCCGTCTTTCTGTTCCAGTTTGGTCGCAATGTACGGCACGCCGGACTGGTCGAGGAAGCTCTTGAAGGCATGCTTGAACGCGTCGCCCTTGTCGGCGGCGGTGGCGATCGAGGAGACCAGATCATCGGCGGTGGCGTTGCCGAATTTCTGCTTCTGGATATATGCGCGCATGCCCTTCTGGTAGGTCTTCTCCCCCACATAGTTCTCGAACATGGCAATGACGCTGGCACCTTTCTGATAGGTGATGCCGTCGAACGCGGTCATGATGTCGCCATTGCCGGTGATCGGCTGGCGGATGCTGCGCGCGCTGATCAGGCTGTCGTTGCTCATCGCGCCCTGCGCACCACGCACGCGGTCGAGATCGGCGCGGTATTCCGGATGCACCTGCATCGTCACCTTCTGCTGCATCCAGGTGGCGAACGCTTCGTTGAGCCAGATGTCGTTCCACCACTCGGTGGTCACCGTGTCGCCAGTCCACTGGTGCGCCAGCTCATGCGCGTTGACGTTGAACGAGCCCTGCACGTTGCGCGCCGGCGAATCCTTGTCGATCAGCAGCAGCCAATCGCGGAACGTCACCAGGCCGGCGTTCTCCATCGCACCGGCTTCGAAATCCGGCGCGGCGAGCAGGTCGAGCTTGTCCCACGGATAACCGAAGCCGTAGTAGTTCTCCAGCGCATGGATGATGCTCGGCGTTTCGCCCAGCACATGCTGCATGCGATGCCCTTCGCCGGCGGCGGCGATGCCGCGCAGTGGCAGCGGCTTGGCACGGTACGTGTCGGGCGAGATGTCCGGTGCCTTGACGACATCCCACGGACCGACGCCGAATGCGACCAGATACGTCGGCAGCGGCAGTGTCTGCGCGAAGGTCAGCGTCTTCCAGCCCTTGCCCGCGGCGACTTCCTTCACTTGCTGGGTATTCGCCACGCCGACCTGGTCGCTGGGGATGGTCAGGCTGATGTCGAACGGGGTCTTGAAGCCCGGCTCATCGAAGCTCGGAAACGCGAAGCGCGCGCTGATCGGCTCCATCTGCGTCATCGCGTACGGCTTGCCCTTGGCGGTGACCTTGTACAGGCCCTGCAGCTGCGCATTGAGCGGCGCGGTGTATTCAAACTTCAGGGTCAGATCCTGCGGCTTCAGCGTGCTGCCGAAATCCACCCTTACTACGCCGGCCTTCGGGTCGGCCTCGACATATTTGCCGACATGCAGCTTGCCCGCGGCGTCGGTGATGTCCACCTTCGACACCTTGAGCGCGGAGCCATCCAGCCACAGGTGATCGGAGGCCTGGGTCAGCTTGACCTTGATCGTGGTGGTACCGGAAAAATCCTGCTGCGCCGGATCGACCTTGAACGCGATCTGATACGACTGCGGTATCGCCCAACCCGGCAAGCGACCTGTGGGCGCCTGATCGGCAGTGGCGGCAAACGCCGCGCCACAACAGGCAGCGAGTGCAGTGAGCATGAAAGGACGGGCAAGACGGTGCATGGAGATTTCCCTGGGACGATGGAGAATCCCCACGCTAGAACCGCCATGACCATCGACCCAGTGCCAGAAGGCACAGGCGCCACGCCCAAGGACACACTTCGACCCGGTGCAATGGCCGCTTGCAATGGTCAGGGCACAAAAAAACCGGCGACGAAGTTGACTTCGCCACCGGCCGGGGAAGCCCGCGCGCCTGCGGGGGAGAGGGAGGGGACTCCGACGCGCGGGGTGTTGCGAGCAGTACGTATGCACATGATAGGACCCGCACTTGTATTGCTCCAATTGATTGTTACCATCCCAGCCATAGCGCGAGCCTATTGTGCGTAACCGGGACGATCCATGAATCTCCGTGATCTCCAGTATCTGGTTGCCCTTGCCGAACATCGGCACTTCGGGCGCGCCGCCGAAGCCTGCTTCGTCAGCCAGCCGACCCTGTCCACCCAGATCAAGAAGCTGGAGGACGAACTTGGCGTGCCCTTGGTTGAGCGCACGCCGCGCAAGGTGCTGCTGACCGAAGTCGGCCGCGACATCGCGATCCGCGCACGCGACGTGCTCAACCAGATCGATCAGATCCGTGGCGTGGCCAGGCGCACGCTCGACCCGGAATCGGGCACGGTGCGGCTGGGCATCTTCCCCACGTTGGGGCCATACCTGTTGCCGCATGCGCTGCCACTGGTGCGTGCCGCGTTCCCCAGACTGGAACTGCTGCTGGTCGAGGAAAAAACCGAGGCAGTGCTGCGCCTGTTGCGCGAGGGCAAACTGGATGCCGGCATCCTCGCGCTGCCGCTGCATGAGGACAGCCTGCACAGCGAGTTCCTGTTCGAGGAACCCTTTCTACTGGCGGTTTCGGACGAGCACGCACTGGCGCACAAGCAGGGTCAACTGAAACTGGCCGACCTGACCAACCAGAATCTGCTGTTGCTGGAAGACGGCCATTGCCTGCGCGATCAGGCACTCGAGGTATGCCACATGGCGGGTGCCGGCGAACACAGCGGCTTCCGCGCCACCAGCCTGGAGACGCTGCGACAGATGGTGGCGGCGAACGTCGGCATCACCCTGCTGCCGGTGACGGCAGTGAAGCCGCCGGTAGCGCAGGTCGAGGGACTGCACCTGATCGAGTTCAAGGGCCATCCACCGAGCCGGCGCATCGCCATGGTCTGGCGCAAGAGTTCGGCGATGACCGGGTTTCTCAAACAACTCGCCGACGTCTTCCGGCAACTGCCCGCCGACCTGTTGGATGCCCACACGGCGGCCACACCAACGCTGGCGAAAACGGCAACGCCAGCGCTGCGCAAGACCACCCGCCGATAGCTGCAAGCTATGCACCCCATCTAGACAATCAATTTCATCGTTGACCCGCCGGGCGTTACGCTCGGCGGGTCAAGACCGCAAGGCCGACTCGCATTTTCCTCCCAGCCACACGCCACGAGGTGATGTCATGAGCAACCTGAAAGGCTCCCGGACCGAGCAGAACCTGAAAGACGCCTTTGCCGGCGAATCGATGGCCAACCGCCGCTACCTCTACTTCGCCGCCAAGGCCGACGTCGAGGGTTACAACGATGTCTCCGCGGTATTCCGCTCCACCGCCGAAGGCGAGACCGGACACGCGCACGGCCATCTGGAATATCTGGAAGCCGTCGGTGATCCCGCCACCGGCCTGCCGTTCGGCGAAACCCACCTGAACCTGAAAAGCGCCATCGCCGGCGAAACCCACGAATACACCGACATGTATCCGGGCATGCACAAGGCCGCGCGCGAAGAAGGCTTCGACGAAATCGCCGACTGGTTCGAGACCCTGGCCAAGGCCGAGCGCTCGCACGCCAACCGTTTCACCAAGGCGCTGGGCGATATGGGCTGAGCAAAACTACGGTCAGCGCATTTTTCGTCTGCCGATCAGCACTGTACCTCTGCAACCGTTCGCCCTGAGCGTAGCGCAGCGAAGTCGAAGGGCAACCCATCGACGTCGGCCCTGCGGAGCTACGCTCAGGGCGAATGGTTACAACGATGCGCCGCCAACCAGATTTCATTTTGAAGGAAGGGTATTCCGACCCTTCCCTGCCTGACCTCTGGGGAGATGACGATGACCGATCCCATCCATGAAAAGCGCGAAGGCAATCTCGACGCCCCCACCCGGCACCCACTGGACTGGCTCAATCCCGAATTCATGAACCAGCAGGCGCTCGACGCCGAGCTGGAGCGCGTGTTCAACATCTGCCACGGCTGCCGCCGCTGCGTCAGCCTGTGCCACGCCTTCCCCACCCTGTTCGGCCTGATCGACGAATCGAAGACGATGGAGATCGACGGCGTCGACAAGGCCGACTATCCCAAGGTCACCGAGCAGTGCTACCTGTGCGACCTTTGCTACCAGACCAAGTGTCCGTACACGCCGCCGCATCCGTGGAACGTGGATTTCCCGCACCTGATGCTGCGCGCCAAGGCTACCCAC
This sequence comes from Rhodanobacter sp., assembly GCA_027307195.1. GTDB lineage: Bacteria > Pseudomonadota > Gammaproteobacteria > Xanthomonadales > Rhodanobacteraceae > Rhodanobacter. The sequence continues at coordinate 11,562 of DAHUXL010000177.1, forward strand.
TTTCACGAACATGGGGCGCCGCTGTCAGCGATGATCCTGTCCAGCACCCGCGCCGTCGGCAAGCTGGCCTCGATCCCGGTGGTGGTGCAGGTGATCAACGCCGCCAACCGCAATCCAAACGCGCGAAAACTGCTGGAAAAAACCATGGGCGTCGATGCCGACGCACGTGTGCCCGAATACCACACGCTTACCGCACGCAAACGCCTGCGCGATCTCGACGGCAGCGGCATGGCGACACCGGCCGGCCGCACACGCGGCAAGCTCGCCATCTTCGCCACCTGCTACTGCGACCACTCCGATCCGGTGGTGGTCGAGGATATCGCCGCGGTGCTGAGGCACAATGCGATTCCGACGAAACTGGTCGAACAGGAAAGCTGCTGCGGCATGCCCAAGCTGGAACTGGGCGACCTGCAGACAGTGAAGAAATACAAGGAACGCAACATCCCGGTGCTGGCGAAGATGGCGCGCGAAGGCTGGGACTTCACCGCGGCGATCCCGTCCTGCGTGCTGATGTTCAAGCAGGAACTGCCGCTGATGTTCCCCGACGATCCGGACGTGGCGCTGGTACGCGAGCGCTTCTTCGACCCGTTCGAATACCTCGCCGAACGCCACAAGGCCGGCCTGCTGCAGACCGACTTCAAGCAGTCGCTGGGCAAGGTCGCCTGGCAGGTGCCGTGCCACCAGCGCGTGCAGAAGATCGGACCGAAGACCCGCGACATCCTGCAACTGGTGCCGGACACTGAAGTCATCACGATCGAACGCTGCTCCGGCCACGACGGTACCTATGGCGTGAAGCATGCGACCTATGCGCTCTCGCGCAAGCTGGCCAAACCGGTGGAGAATCGCGTCGAGCAAGCCCAACCCGACCACTTCACCAGCGACTGCCCGATGGCCGGCGGCCATATCGCCCACGGTCTCGACGACAAACCGGCGGCGGAACATCCGCTGAGTCTGCTGCGCAAGGCGTACGGAATCTGATGATGGACAAACTGACCCGCGCCGACCTGCTCACGCTCGAAGCCTATGCGCAGCAACGCGGCGAGTTCCGCTCCCGTGTGATTGCGCACAAGAGGAAGCGCGGTGTGCATCTCGGCGAACACCTCACGCTGATCTTCGAGGATCGCCTGAGCGTGCAGTACCAGGTGCAGGAGATGCTGCGTATCGAACGCATCTTCGAGAGCGCCGGCATCCAGGATGAACTCGACGCCTACAATCCACTGATTCCGGATGGCAAGAACCTCAAGGCGACTCTGCTGATCCAATACCCCGACGTCGAGCAGCGCAAGCGCGAACTGATACGCCTGCGCAACATCGAGCACGCCATCACGCTGACCGTGCGCGGGCACGCTGCGGTCACCGCGATCGCTGACGAGGACGTGGAACGCAGCAACGATGAAAAGACCGCTGCCGTGCACTTCCTGCGCTTTGAACTCGACGTGGCGATGATCGCAGACTGGAATGAGGGCGCGCCGGTCACGCTGGCCTCGACCCTGCCGGCGATGCCGGTCGAAGTGACCCTGACACCCGAACAGCGCTGCATGCTGGCGGCGGATTTCGCCTGAGCATGCGCAAACTTCTGCTTGGCGCCGCCCTGCTGCTGGTGTTGCTGGGTGCGATGTCGCACTGGCGCCACCGTCCATTGAATCCACTGCCAGGCGTACTCGCCGCTGATGTACCCGAGCAGGTAGACCTCGATCATGGCGCGCAACTGCAACGCGGCGACGTCACGCTGACCACCCGCGCGCACTTCGACATCACCGCACGCGTGCTGTCCCGCAAGGATTATTCCTTGGGTGCCGACGCCGAGCTGATCCCCGAAGACCTCGCCCTCGGCTGGGGCCGCATGTCCGACAGCGACGTACTGGCAAAGATCGACATCACGCAATCCGATCGCTTCTACTACTGGCATGTGAAGGAATTCCCGATCCCGCGCCGCGAAATCGAAACCTCCAGCGCCAACATGCACATGATCCCCGCCGACGCCGGCGTGAAGCACGAGCTCGAACTGGTGCGTGAGGGTCAGATCATCCATATCGAAGGCTTCCTGGTCGATGCCAGCCGCGCCGATGGCTGGCATTGGAATACTTCGATGACCCGCGACGACACTGGCGCAGGTGCGTGCGAACTGGTCTATGTGGAGAGTCTCGGTATCGTCACGCCGTAAACGCTGTTACACCTCGATTTCGTCGGCGCACCTCATAACAGCAGCAAAAATGCTGAATAACAATAGAGTCTAGCTACGATAATTCCTGCGGTTTAGTGAACACATGAACTAACCCTTCAGGGATCGTCACGATGTCCAAACCTCAATAACGCAACAAGCTGTGCAGCCGCTTGTCTCCTGGCCAACGATCCCGTCCGCGCAACGCGATCAGCTCGATGACTACACTGGCACCGATCAGCTCGCCAGCGAGCTGTTCGACCAAGACACGTGCCGCCGCCAGCGTGCCGCCGGTAGCCAATACGTCGTCAACGAGCAGCACGCGCTCGCCAGGCTTCAACGCATCGCGTTGTGTCTCCAGCCGGTCGCTGCCGTATTCCAGCTGATAGTCCACCGTCACCACCGGCGGCGGCAGCTTGCCGGGTTTGCGCAGCGGCACGAAACCGGCGCGCAGTTTCTGCGCCAGCGCGGCGCCGAAGATGAAGCCGCGCGCCTCGATGCCGCACACGGCCTGCACATCGCTGCCCTGCCACGGTTCGGCCAGCGCATCGATGCAGCGGGCGAAGGCGCCGGCATCCGCGAGCAGCGGGGTGACGTCGCGGAACATCACGCCGGGCGTGGGGAAATCGGGCACGGCACGGATCAGCGCGGCGAGGTCTTGCATGGAGCTTCCTTGGGGGTGGTGCGATCACGGAGCCGCAGTGACTGACCCTGTTCAGCAGGGCATGAGCTGCGGACCGTCGGGCAGATCACCGATCTCGTCAATGGCGAGCCGCGCATCGCTCAACTGTGCCTCGACCTTGCTCACGATGCCGCTGGCGAGCGACAGGCTCGATTCGGGCACCATCACCGCGATGTAATCCATCGCGGGCAGCTGGCCCACCGCACCGGTGAGGTATTCGCCGGCAATGAATGCCGGAATGCCCTCGGCTTCCAGCGCATCCTTGACCAGATGGGCATCGAACAGGTTTTCGGCGCGATAGATGGTGTGCATGGCCTGCACGCTACGCCCTCGCGGCCCCGCGGGGCAAGGCGGCCCGGTGACCTGCGCCCGATGGCGGCGACAGGGTAAACTTGGGCGTTTCCGCTACCGCTTGCGAGTCCTGCCTGATGTCGACTGAAAATCCCGCCGCCGCTCCCGCCACACCGACTGCGGCTGTCACACATCAGGATTTCATCCGGCAGATCGTGCGCGACGACCTGGCCTCGGGCAAGCACCGTGCAGTTCACACGCGCTTTCCGCCGGAACCGAACGGTTACCTGCACATCGGTCACGCCAAGGCGATCTGCCTGAGTTTTGGCATCGCCAGCGAGTTCAATGGCTGGTGCAATTTGCGCCTGGATGACACCAACCCCGGCAAGGAAGACCCGGAGTTCGTCGAAGGCATCAAGGACGACGTGCGCTGGCTCGGCTTCGAATGGCATTCGCTGCGCCATGCTTCGGATTATTTCGAGGTGTTCTACCGCTCCGCGTTGAAATTGATCGAGGACGGCGTGGCGTATGTCGACGACCTCAACGCCGAGGAGATGCGCGAGTACCGCGGCACGCTGACCGCTGGCGGGCGCCATTCGCCCTACCGCGAGCGCAGCGTGGAAGAGAACCTCGACCTGTTTCGCCGCATGCGCGCGGGCGAGTTCGCCGACGGCGCGAAGACGCTGCGCGCGAAGATCGACATGAGCGCCGGCAACATCAACCTGCGCGATCCGGCGATCTACCGCATCCGCAAGATCGCCCACCAGAACACCGGTGACGCGTGGCCGATCTACCCGATGTACGACTACGCGCACTGCCTCTCCGATGCGATGGAAGGCATCACCCATTCGCTGTGCACGCTGGAGTTCGAGGATCACCGCCCGCTGTACGACTGGTTCGTCGACAGGGTCGACCTGCCGAACCATCCCGAACTGTGGCAGTCGGTGGTCGCTGCGGGCCTGGAGGCGAAGCCGGCCAAGCCGCGCCAGATCGAGTTCTCGCGACTCAACCTCAGCTATTGCATCACCAGCAAGCGCAAGCTGGCGCAGCTGGTGAGCGAGAATTTCGTGGACGGCTGGGACGATCCGCGCATGAACACGCTGCGCGGCCTGCGCCGACGCGGGTTCACGCCGGCCGGGCTGCGCCTGCTGATCGAGCGCGTGGGCGTGAGCAAGCAGAACAGCGTGATCGATTACGCGATCCTGGAAGGCTGCATCCGCGAGGATCTGGATGCCACCGCGGCGCGCCGCATGGCTGTGCTCGATCCGCTGAAGCTGGTGCTGACGAATTTGCCTGAAGGCCACGAGGAAACGCTGAGCTTCGCGAATCATCCGAAGAACGACAGCTTCGGCACCCGCGAAGTGCCGTTTGCACGCGAGCTGTGGATCGAGCAGGACGATTTCGCCGAAGTGCCACCGAAGGGTTTCCATCGGCTGAAGCCGGATGGCGAAGTGCGCCTGCGCGGCGTCGGCATCATCAAGTGCGAACAGGTGGTCAAGGACGCCGACGGCAAGGTGACCGAGCTGCGTTGCACGCTCGATCCGGAAACCCGCCACGGCATGCCGGGCGCGGACCGCAAGGTGAAGGGCACGATCCACTGGGTCAGCGCGAAGCATGCGGTCGCCACCGAGGTGCGCCTCTACGACCGCCTGTTCAGCGTGGCCGCGCCGGACAGTGAAGAGGACGGCAGGAGCTGGCTCGACCACGTCAATCCGCAAGCCAAGCGCGTGGTGCAGGCGTGGCTGGAACCCGCCGCGGCGAATGTCGATCCGGAGCAGCGCTTCCAGTTCGAGCGGCTGGGCTATTTCGTGGCCGATCGTGTCGATCATCGCGCCACGGCGCCGGTGTTCAACCGTACCGTCACCTTGCGCGATACTTGGGCGGCGCAGGCCGGAGCATAAGGAAGCCGCATGTTGCCACTGCAGATCCACCTCACCTTGCCGCCATGGATCGGTGAAGTCGCCGACGAAAGCCGCGCTTACCTCACCGACGAGGAACGGGTCGGTCTGGCGATCGAGCTGTCCAAGCACAACGTCGAGCGCAGCCAGGGCGGCCCGTTCGGCGCCGCGGTGTTCAACGCGGCGGGGCGGTTGATCTCGGTCGGGGTGAATCGCGTGGTGCCGCAGACCTGCTCTGTCGCGCACGCGGAAATGATGGCCTACATGACGGCGCAACAGCGCCTGGCCACCTTCCGGCTGAACGAGCAGGGCGGCCACTACATCCTGGCTACCAGCGCGCAACCGTGCTGCCAGTGTTTCGGTGCCACGATCTGGGCCGGTATCGATGAACTGCTGATCGGCGCACGCGCCGAAGACGTCGAGGAGCTGACCGAGTTCGACGAAGGCCCGCTGCCGGCCGACTGGATCGGCGAGCTGCAACGCCGCAACATTGCCGTACGCCGCGACATCCTGCGCGATCAGGCACGTGCCGTACTGGCCAGCTACGGCGCCACCGGCACACCATATTGAGCCGCTGGCGCGCCGCGCTGCCGCTGATCCTGCTGGTGCTGGCCGGCATCGTACTCTTCGCTTCCGGCTCGCTCGACCAGTTGGGTCCGCGGCAACTGGTGGCGCATCAGGTCGAGTGGCAGGCGCAGATCGTCGAACACCCGTGGCTTACCCGGCTGGCCTATATCGGGCTGCTGACGTTGACTGTGGCCACCGGCATTCCCGGCACCATCGTGGTGATCCTGGCCGGCGGCTTCGCGTTCGGCGTGGTGGATGCCACGCTGTGCTCGTCAGCAGGGCTGCTGCTGGGCTCGCTGATCCTGTACCTGGCCAGCCGCTATGCATTCGGCCCGGGCAGCCGACAACCGCCCGCGATCGTGGCGCGGCTGCACCACGGTTTCGAGCGGCATCCGGCGAGCTACACCCTGTTTCTGCGTTTCGTGCCGGTGGTGCCGTTCGGCGCGGTGACCATTGCGCTGGCATGGCTGCGTTGCCCGCTATGGCTGTTCCTCGGCGCGACCTGGCTCGGCGGTACGGTCGCCTTGATCTTCGAAACCTCGATCGGGGCCGGCCTCGGCGACGCCATGAGTCAAAGCGACAGTTTCGGCATCGCCCTGTTCATGCACCGCGGCGTGCTGCTGCCCCTGGGCGCGCTCGCCCTGCTCGCTTTGCTGCCGCTGCTGATCGAGCGACTCACCCGAAAGCGCCGGCAAGCTGGCCGGCACCCAGATTGAAACATGCGCCGGCGAGCATCTCCGGCAGCTGTCAATTCACCCGTTTCGCGCTAGTGTTGTCCCACTTCCACGATGCCCGGATGCGGCATCGGTGGACGACTGAACCGCCCCCGGCGTGTCGACGCGCGGGGTGATACAGGGGAGGTACCGGGCAAATGGACATCGCGACCAACTCCTGGCCTGTACGGCTATGGCAGCGTACGTCGCTGATGCAACGGCTGGCCTTTGTCGCGCTGGTGCCCACCCTGATCACGGCTGCGTTGCTGGTGACCTTGCTGACCCAGCGCCAGTTGGCCAACTTGCGGCAGATGGCACAGAGCAATGCCGATGCCATCGCCACGCAGACCGCCTCGGTCTGCGTGCAGCCATTGCGCAACATGCAACTGCGCGAACTGCTGGGCATTGCCGATTCGATCGGCAACCTGCCGCATGTGACGCGCGTGCAGATCCGTACGGCCGCGGGCCAGATCCTCGCCGATCATCGCGAATCCGGTGATCACCACAAACCCCAGGAAATCATGACCGTCGTGCACGACGTGGTCGACGGCGACCAGGCTGGACACCCCCTGCTCGGTTCGGTACTGGTGGATGTAAGCCTGCACGATGCGATCACGGCACAACGCGCTAGCCTGCGTCATGCACTGATTGCGCTGATGCTGAGTCTTCTTGTCGCCGGCGTGATCGGCTGGCAGGCCGCGCGCTGGATCAGCGCACCCTTGCGCCACCTCGCCAGCGCGGTGCACCAGCTGGGTCAGGGTGACCGTCGAGTCGCCGTAGCCGTGACTGATCGCACCGAGATCGGCGAGCTGCAGCAGGGCTTCAACCATGCCGCGGCGGCGCTGTTCGACGTGCAACGCGGCATGGAGCAGCAGATCGAGCAGGCCACTCTGGAGCTGGCACGGAAAAATGCCGCACTGGAAGCGGCCAGCGTGGCCAGGTCGCGCTTCCTGGCGGCTGCCTCGCACGACCTGCGGCAGCCGCTGTACGCGCTGACGTTGTTCTCCTCGGCGCTGGCGGTGGATGAATACGACCCGCAACGACTGGATCGCATCGCGCATATCCAGGAGTGCGTGCAGTCGCTCGATCACCTGTTCAGCGAGTTGCTCGACCTTTCGCGACTGGAAACCGGCGCGGTCCAGGTCGAGATCAGCGAGTTCCCGCTCGATCAGGTATTCACCGAGGTCCGCCGCAATTTCGACATGGTGGCCGAGCAGCGTGGACTGCGGCTGACTGTCCGCCCTACGCGGCTGTGGGTGCGCAGCGATCGCACCATGCTGACCCGCATGCTCAACAACCTGGTCAGCAACGCCTTGCGCTTCACCCAACTCGGCGGCGCGCTGGTTGGTGCGCGGCGTGACGTTGATGGCTGCGTGCGCATCGAGGTGTGGGATACCGGCAGTGGTATCGCGCTGGAGCATCTGCCCAGCGTATTCGACGAGTTCTACCGCATCGATGACCGTGCCGATGCCGGACTCGACGACGGCTCGCATTCGGGCCTTGGCCTGGGTCTGGCCACGGTGCAGCGCCTGGCCGAACTGCTGGATACCGAGGTTCAGGTGAAATCGCGGCCAGGCCGCGGCAGCGTGTTCCATTTCCGGCTGCCGATCGCCGATGCACGCTCGGAGCTGGCCGCGCCGGATGACGACACGTCGACGGATCTGGTCGGCAAACGCGTGCTGGTGCTGGACAACGATCCGGCGATTCTTTCCGGTATCCGCTTCCTGCTGCGCAGCTGGGGTTGCGAAGTAGCGGTGGCCGAGGATCGGCTGCAGGCGCTGGAAGCGATCGAGAACTGGTCCGGGCCGGCCGATATCGTGATCTCCGATCTGAACCTGCGCGCGGGCGAACGCGGACTCGAGGTGTTTGCTGCCCTGGACCAGTATTACCAGCGCGACGGCGCGACGCCATTTGCGCGACTGCTGATCACGGGCGAAACCCGCATCGACCACCTGCGCGAGATCATCGCGGCAAAGATTCCATTGCTGTACAAACCGGTCTCGCCACAGCAATTGCGCAGCACGATGATGTCGGTGTGGACTGTCGTCAACGGCGACAGTTGATCCCGTTCGGTCTATCCCGGCCACAGGCAAAAAAAGAGCGCCCGACGGGCGCTCTGAAAAGTGGTGGGTCGTCCGGGATTCGAACCCGGGACCAATAGATTAAAAGTCTACTGCTCTACCAACTGAGCTAACGACCCATCATTGCAAAACTCAAGCGGACAATTTTACGGGCTGGGCGGCAGCGGCACAAGCAATCTTGTGCTCAGACATACCGCGTGGGATCGACCAGACGCGCTTCGCGGAAGCCTTGCGCACGCAATCGGCACGCATCGCAATGACCGCAGGCACGACCTTCATCGTCCGCCTTGTAGCAGCTGACCGTAGCCGAGAAATCCACGCCAAGACGCTCACCTTCGCGTGCGATGTCGGCCTTGCTCATGCGCATCAGCGGGGCGTGGATGCGGATGCCGGCGCCTTCGACGCCAGCCTTGGTGGCTACGTTCGCCAATGTCTCGAACGCCTCGACGAAGGCGGGACGGCAATCCGGATAGCCCGAGTAATCGACTGCGTTGACGCCGCACCAGATGTCGCTGGAACCCAGCACCTCCGCCCAACCTAGCGCAATCGACAGCATGATGGTGTTGCGCGCCGGCACATAGGTCACCGGGATGTGGCCGTCGCCGTCGTGTGCACTGTCGTCCAGCGGCACATCGATATCGGCGGTCAGTGCTGAGCCGCCAATGCTGCGCAGATCGATGCCGACCGTCTTGTGCTCGATCGCACCGAGCATCTTCGACACACGATCAGATGCAGCCAGCTCGGAGTTGTGACGCTGGCCATAGGCCACGCTCAACGCATGTACCTGATAGCCCTGTTCGCGCGCCAGCGCGATGGTGACTGCCGAGTCCATGCCGCCGGAAACCAGCACGACGGCTTTGCGCAATGTGTCTTGAGACATGATGTATTCCACTTCAGGGTGACCGGTCACCGGCCGCAAACGCCACCGGCAACACAGGCCGGCGCGGGTTTCTTGTCGCTGGCAGCAACATGGCGACTCAATGCCCGGCCGCGTCATTCCACAGCAGCTTGTGCAGCTGCATCTGAAAGCGCACCGACAGCTTGTCGGCGATGATCCATTCGGCCAGCTCACGCGGCTGCACCGCGCCGTGCACCGGCGAAAACAGCACCATGCAGCGATCCGTCAGCGTGTGTTCGGCCAGCATCGCGCGCGCCCATTCGTAGTCGGCCCGACTGGCGATCACGATCTTGATCTGGTCGTGCGGCAGCAAATGGTCGAGGTTCGACCACAGGTTGCGCTTGCTCTCGCCCGAATCCGGTGCCTTCAGGTCCATCACCTTGTGCACGCGCGGATCGACGGCGGAAACGTCCAGCGCACCGGAGGTTTCCAGCGACACCTCGTAACCCGCGTCGCACAGCTTCTGCAGCAGGATCAGGCAGCGCTTCTGTGCCAGCGGCTCGCCGCCGGTCACGCAGACGTGCTTCGCGCCGTGCGAGGCCACCTCGGCCAGGATGTCGTCGATCGCATACCAGTCGCCACCGTAGAACGAGTATTCGGTGTCGCACCAGACGCAACGCAATGGGCAGCCGGTGAGCCGCACGAACACGGTGCGCCAGCCAATCGCATCGGCCTCGCCCTGGATGGAGTGGAAGATCTCGGTGATGCGCAAACGCTCGGGCACAACCGCTGCCGGCGCGATGGACGACGCCACATGTGCATCATTGCCGCTCATCACTACGTGCTACTGCTGCAGGCGCTGCAGGCGTTCCTGGGCCAGGCTGGCTGCCTTGGAACCCGGATACTTGGTGGTGACTTTCTTCAGCGTGGCCTTGGCCGCATCGACCTGCTTGAGTTCAAGCTGGCTGTAGCCCACCTTGAGCAATGCATCGGACGCCTTGTCGCTCTGCGGAAACTGGCTGAGCAGCCGCTGAAACGATTCCTGTGCGACCTGGTAATTCGTGGTGGCGTAATACGATTCACCCAGCCAGTACCACGCATTCGGCGCGAGCGCATGGTTCGGATACTGCTGGAGGAAACTGCGGAATTCGCGCGATGCCTCCACGTAATTGCCCGCGCGAATTGCCTTGAAAGCCACGTCGTAGGCAGCCTGGGCGCCGGCCGGATCGGCGGTGCCAGCGGCAGCAGCGCTGGCATTGCCGGCTGCGGGAGTGGGGGCTGTCGCAGCGTTTACCGCGGCAGCCGGGTTCCTGGGCTGAGCCGGCGGGGGATTGTTGCCTGTTGCGGCCGCGCCCGTCCCAGCAGCACCGCCCTCAAGACGTCCCAGGCGGGAATCGAGGTCGCCGTACTGGGCTTTGTTCTTGTCCTCGATCGTCTGCTGCTGATGCTGCAACTCCTCGAGCTGACCCTGCAACTGCTGCACCTGTGCCTGCAATTGCTGCATCTGGTTGACCATGCCGATACCGGACTGATCCTTGTTCTGTGCCTGCTGTTCCAGCCGCGAGACGCGGTCGGCGAGACTCAGCCGCGAGTCCTGCGCGAATGCCGGAAACGCGAACAGCATGGCTGACGCCAAGGCGCCCGCCATGCTGATCCTGGCTGCAAAGCTGTTAGCCAGTCGCTTCATCTCTTACTGCGCCGTGTAGACGATCTCGACGCGACGGTTCTTGCCCCAGCAATCCTCGTTGTGCTCACGGCACACCGGCTTCTCTTTGCCGTAGCTGATCACTTCGAGCTGGCTGGCCGAACCACCGGCTGCCTGCAGCGCGCTGGTGACGGCATTGCCGCGACGCTCGCCGAGACCCAGGTTGTACTCACGCGTACCGCGCTCGTCGGTGTTGCCTTCGAGACGGATGTGCGACGTCGGGCGATCCTGCAGGTACTTGGCGTGGCACGCCATGATCTGCTGGAACTCCGGCTTGATTTCGGTCTTGTCGAAATCGAAGTACACGACGCGCTGACGCAGGCAGGCATCGGTATCGAGATCGGCGGGGGTGTACTTGCCATCCGACGCCTGAGTCTGGGTCTGGGTGGTCTGATCCATGGCAGGCTGCGGTTTGACTTCCTGCTTCTTGGAGCAAGCGGCCGCGCCTACGCAGAGCAGGGCAACCAGGGCGACGCGAACGGTCTTATTCATGGTGACGTTCCTTACGAGTTGAGTTCCGACAAACGATGACGATCGAGGTTACGGGACAACGACGCCGGTTAACCGGCTGTTATTTTGACATGTGAAAGATCGGTTGTGCATAACAATGCACAACCGATCCGACTGGATATGGCGCGGCAAAGCGTCACAACCGAAAACCGAATGACGCCAGAGGCGTTGCTCGGGCCCAATCCTTGGGCATCATGATGCCACACATGGTGCGTAGCAGCATGGAAAATCAGCGTTGACGATATGGCCCCCAGGCAGGCTCCTGCACATTGCCAGCGGCAAGTGCGAGCCGTTGCCGGACCATCCCGTCATTGGATACCGAATACAGAACTCCGCGACTACCCTCGGTGGCGGCGTACAGCAGCATGCTTGCGTTGGGCGCAAAGCTGACGGCGTCGTCGATCGGACCCGGTGAGACGTAACGCACCTGCCCGCCCAGGCTACGATCCAGAATGGCAATACGATACACGTTCCCGTTGCCCTGCACCATCGCGATCTGTTTGCCGTCGTAACTCACCGAGGCCTTGAGGTTGTTCTGGCCCTGGAAGGTGACCCGCTCGGCCGCCCCGCCACCGGCAGGGACCTGGTAGATCTGCGGGCGACCAGAACGGTCGGAAGTGAAGTAGATACTCTGGCCATCCGGCGCCCATGTCGGCTCGGTATCGATCGCCAAGCTGTTGGTCAACCGGGTTTCCTGACGGCTGCCGAGATCCAGCACGAAGATCTCGGGGTTGCCGACATAAGACAGCGCGAGCGCCAGCTTGCGGCCGTCCGGCGACCAGGCCGGGGCGCCGTTGATGCCCTTGTGCGACGAGACCAGCTGGCGCGAGCCGGTGGTGATGTCCTGGATATAGATGTTCGAGTTGCCGCTCTCGAACGACACGTAGGCAATCTTGCGACCGTCAGGTGACCACGCCGGCGACAGCAGCGACTCCTTGGAGCGCGCGACAACCTGCGGGTTGAAGCCGTCCGAATCGGCCACGATCAGCGAATAGGACGTGTTGTTGCCCAGGCCCACGGCAGTAATGTACGCAATCCGGGTCCAGAACGCGCCACGCACGCCGGTGATCTTTTCATAGATCTGGTCCGCAATCTGGTGCGCCACGCCGCGCAGATCGCCGGCCGGCACGGTGAATGCCTGCGCCAGCAGGCTCTGCTGCTTGTTGACGTCCCACAGCTCGTACTCGACCCGCGACATGCCACCACCGGCATCGCTCACGCGGCCGACAGTGATGTAGTCCTGCTTGAGCAGGCGCCAGGTCGCGAACTTGATGTCCGCGCCCTTGGCCGGGGATTCCACAATGTCGCTCTTGGCCAGCGAGCGGAACTTCCCGGAGCGGTTGAAATCGTTGCGCATCACATCGGCGATGTCGGTCGACAGCGGCACACCGCCCTGCTGGGCGAACGGCACCACCACGATCGGCGTGGCGGTCTTGACGCCACCGACGATGTCGACATTCAACGACTGGGCAGCGGCGGGGCCGGCGAACAACGCCGCCACCGCCAGCAGGACGAGGGCGAAGCTTGAGCTGAGTTTGCGCATGGGCTTGATCATTGCGGCCTGAAGGTGAAGGTGAGGTTGCGCTGGAACACGCTTTCAAAACCCTTGTACGGCAAGGTCTTGGTTCGCAGCACCGCGTTTTCGACCGAGCGCCGGCCGGCATCGTCGTAGGGACAGCTGGAATCGACGGTGGCACTCATCACGTCACCGCCGGGTGATTGCACGATATGAACCTGGCATGGAACCGCAGGTATGTTATCCGGCCGCAGCCAGTTCGGCGTGACCGCATTCTGAATGGCCGCGGCGTATTCGTCGGCCAGACTGCTGTTCTGGCTGTTGTTGCCGGTCTGACGCTGTGCGGCGGCGGGTAGATCGGGCTGACCGTCGTCCTGTGCGTTTTTCAGGTCTTCCATCTGCTGCTTGGCCTGTTTGGCCTTGTTGTCCAGCTGCTTGGTCTGGGCCGAGGCCGCGTCCATCTTGGCAAACAGCGCGTCGATCTTTTTCTTCTCTTCCTCTTTCTTCTTGGCTGCCTGCGCGTCGAGCTCGGACTGGCGCTGAAGCTCCTTTTCTTCCTGCAGCTTCTTGGCGTCTTCGGCCTTCAGTGCGGCATCCTCGACCACGCGCTCCTGCTCCACCACATCGACCTGCTTGGGCGGAGGCGGCAACGCCTTGACCACCGGCGTGTCGGGCTGTGGCGGCGTGGGCGGCGGCACCGACGGCGGTGGCGGTACGGTGTCGGGAATCGGCTTGGCCTTCACGGCTTTCGGCGGCGGGCTGCCGGTAGGACCGATCAGGGTCGCCTCGATGATCTGGCCCTGCAACTCCAGCGGCTTCGAGCAGGTGATCGGGTTCATCCACGCCGGCAGATGCAGCGCCTCGAAGACGCTTTCGTAGCTCGAACACGGCAGGATCGCGAGGAACAGAAACCCCACGATGCCGATGTGCAGGATGGCGGAAAGTACGACCGCCTTCGGCGTCGCCTTACTTTCGTCCATTGGACGTGCTCTTGCCTTGCTCGGGCTGGCCCATCAAACCCACCTTGGCGACGCCGGCCTGCTGCAGATCGGCCAGCACCTTGAACACGCCGCCGTAGGCGCCGCGTTCGTCGCCACCGACCAGCACGCTGACTTCGGGGTTCTCGCGCACGAACGCGCCCACCTTGAGCTTGAGCGCGTCCTCGTCGACCAGTTCCTTCTTCGCCCCGCTCAGGGTCAGGTAGAGCTGACCGTCCTGAAGCACCGAGACCAGCACGGGATCCTTCTTCTGCTGCAGCGACTTGGCGTTGGCCTGCGGCAACTGCACGTCGACACTGGAGTTCATCATTGGCGTGGTGACCATGAAGATGATCAGCAGCACCAGCATCACGTCGATGTACGGCACGACGTTGATTTCGGATTTGAGCTTGTAGCGCTTCTGGCGCCGGAGGGTTGCCATGACTGCTGCTCCGCTCAGGCTACGTCGTCGGTCTGGATCTGCCGTTGCAGCACGGAGGAGAATTCTTCCTGGAATACGTCATAGCGCGAGGCGATCCGCTCGACCTTGGTGGCGTAGCGGTTGTATGCCCATTGCGCCGGGATCGCCGCGAACAGGCCCATCGCCGTGGCGATCAACGCCTCGGAGATGTGCGGCGCGACCACCGCGATGGTCACGTCCTTCATCTCGCCCAGGCCCTGGAACGCACCCATGATGCCCCACACAGTACCGAACAGGCCCACGTATGGACTGATCGAACCGACGTTGGCGAGAAACTCCAGATTGCGCTCGAGCGCGCCGATCTCGCGCGTGCCGGCGACCTGCATGGCGCGCTCGGAACCCTCGATCACGCTGCGCGTGTCGTTCGTCTTGCGTTGCCGCTGACGGGCAAATTCGCGGAAGCCGGACTCGAAGATGTTCTCGATGCCGCCGTTGCTGCCGCCGCGATTACTGACCTCGCGGAACAACTGGGCCAGATCGCCGCCGGACCAGAAGCGCTCCTCGAATGCCTCGGCATCTTCCATCGCCGCCTTGGTCTGCGTGTATTTGCGGATGATGATCACCCATGACAGGAACGAGAACACCAGCAGCACCAGCAGCACCAGCTGCACCGGCACGCTCGAATCCGCGATCAGCGTGAAAATGTTCAGTCCACCGTTCATTGCTTGAAGGCTCTCCGCCAGTTGGCTTGGTTGTCTAGGGTGCAGGTTCGGGAATCAGATCGGCAGGAATCAGCGCCGGGCGCATGCGCTGAAGATCCACGCAGGCCACCCGCACTTGCGCGCGAATCAGGCAGCTGCCGCCGGTCTTCGTGATCGTCTGGGTGAACAGGATACTGGCTGCGCGTCGTTCTTTGACTTCGACTGTTACCGACAGTTCATCATCCAGCAGGGCTGGCTTGAGGAAATCGATCTGCATGTCGCGCACCATGAAGGCCAGTCCGGTGGCCTGCTTGAACGCCATCTGGTCGACCCCGAGCGAGCGCATCCACTCGCTGCGGGCGCGCTCCATGAAACGCAGATAGCCGGCGTGATAGACCACGCCGCCGGCATCGGTGTCTTCCCAGTACACCCGTACCGGCCAGCTGAAAGGGGACTCAGACATCGCCCGCCTCGGCATCGAACAGGTCCGTCGGCTGCGCTTGCCGCGGCGGCGGCGTCAGCCCGAGGTGGCGCCAGCCCTTGGCACTGATCATGCGCCCGCGCGCGGTGCGGATCAGGTAGCCCTGCTGGATCAGATAGGGTTCCACCACGTCCTCCAGGGTGCCGCGATCCTCGCTCAGCGCAGCAGCCAGCGACTCCACGCCGACCGGGCCACCGTCGAAGTTCTCGACGATCAGGCTGAGCAGGCGTCGATCCAGCTCGTCGAAACCTTCCGGATCGATCTTCAACATGTCCAGCGCGGCCTGCGCCACGGGCAGCGTGATCTCGCCACCGGCACGCACCTCGGCGTAATCGCGCACGCGGCGCAGCAGGCGGTTGGCGATGCGCGGCGTGCCGCGCGAACGGCGGGCAATTTCCTGCGCCCCTTCCGGCGCGCAGACGATGCCGAGGATGCGCGCGGCGCGGCGCACGATCGCGGCGAGTTCGTCGGCAGTGTAGAACTCCAGTCGCTGCACGATGCCGAAGCGGTCACGCAACGGCGCAGTGAGCATGCCGGCACGGGTGGTCGCACCGATCAGGGTGAACGGCGGCAGGTCCAGCTTGATCGAGCGCGCGGCCGGACCTTCGCCGATCATGATGTCGATCTGGAAGTCCTCCATCGCCGGGTACAGCACTTCCTCGACCACCGGCGACAACCGATGGATCTCGTCGACGAACAGGACGTCGTTCGCCTCGAGATTGGTCAGCAGCGCCGCCAGATCGCCCGCACGCTCCAGCACCGGACCCGAAGTGGAGCGCAGGTTGACGCCCAGTTCGTTGGCGATGACGTGGCTGAGCGTGGTCTTGCCCAGACCGGGCGGCCCGAAGATCAGCACATGATCCAGCGCACCGCCGCGCTTCCTGGCCGCCTCGATGTAGATCGACAGCTGCTCGCGCACCGCCTGCTGGCCCAGGTATTCGGCCAGCCGCTTCGGCCGGATGGTGGCTTCCAGCGCGTCGTCGTCGAACTGGGCGGCCGCGGTGATGATGCGGTGGTCGGTCATGCGGGCATTATGGCAGGCCTGCCATGCACATGTAGGAGCCCGCCGGCGGGCTCCTACATGTGCATCCCTCAGATCTCGACCTGCGCGCCCAGCTCGATCAACCGGTTGCCGGGAATCTGGAAAAACGCGGTGGCCGGCATCGCATTGCGCGACAGGAACGCGAACAGCTTGTCGCGCCACAGCGCCATGCCGGGACGCCGGGCATCCGCCACGATGTTCTCGCGCGACAGGAAGAACGTGGTGTCCATCATGTCGAAGCCGAGCCCTTCGCGCGTGCACATCGACAGCGCCTGCGGAATGTTCGGATCCTCGGCAAAGCCGAAGCGCAGTTCCAGCCCGAAGAAGTTGCCCTGCAGCGGCGTGATCTGGATGCGCTCCTCCGCTTCAGCCACCGGCGTTTCCAGCATCTCCACCGTCAGCAGCACGTTGCGCTCGTGCAGCACCTTGTTGTGCTTGAGGTTGTGCAACAGCGCGTGCGGCACCGCGTGCTGGTTGGCGGTTAGGAATACTGCCGTGCCCGGAACGCGCAGTGGCGGGTGCTCGGCGATGTTCTCGATGAACGGCTGCAGGGCGAGCCCGGACTGCTTGATCTCGCGCACCACCAGTTCACGGCCACGGCGCCAGGTCGTCATCACGGTGAAGATCACCACGCCCAGTACCAGCGGGAACCAGCCGCCGCGTGCGATCTTCAGCAGGTTCGCGCCGAAGAACGCCAAGTCGATGATCAGGAACAGCACGCCGACCAGGATCACGGCGGGCATGCTCCAGTTCCAGCGTTTGCGTGCCACCACCAGCGCAAGCAGCGTGGTGACCGTCATCGTGCCGGTCACCGCGATGCCATAAGCCGCACCCAGGTTGTCGGAACTGCGGAAGCCGAGCACCGCCAGGATCACCAGCACCATCAGCAGCCGGTTCACCCACGGCACGAAGATCTGTCCGGACATCTCGCGCGAGGTGTGCACCACCGCCATGCGCGGCGAGTAACCCAGCGACATCGCCTCACGGGTCATCGAGAACGCACCGGAAATCACTGCCTGCGATGCGATCACTGCGGCGGCGGCGGACAACACGATCATCGGGTACAGCAACGACTCGGGCACCATCAGATAGAACGGGCTTTCGATCGCCCGGGGGTTGCTCAGCAGCAACGCGCCCTGCCCGAAATAGTTGAGCAGCAGCGACGGCAGCACAAACAAGAACCAGGCCATGCGAATAGGCTTTTTGCCGAAATGACCCATGTCCGCGTACAGCGCCTCGGCGCCGGTCAACGCCAGCACCACACCACCCAAGGCGATGAACGAGGTATCGCCGTGGTTGATAAAGAAGCGCACCGCGTGCCACGGATTGACCGCGTACAGCACCTGCGGATTGGCGATGATCTGGCGCACGCCGAGTATCGCCAGCACCACGAACCACACTGTCATCACCGGCGCAAACGCCTTGCCGACCTTGTGCGTGCCATGCCGCTGCACCGCAAACATGCCGAGCAGGATCACCAGCGCGATCCACACCACGTATCTGTCCAGGGCGGGTGCCGCGACGCCCAGACCTTCCACCGCGCCAAGCACCGAAATGGCCGGCGTGATCACGCCGTCGCCGTAGAACAGCGCCGCGCCGAAGATGCCGAACGCCGCCAGCACCCAGCGTGCGCGCGCCGAGCCGCTCATCGAGCGCTGCGCCAGCGCCATCAGCGCCATGATGCCGCCCTCGCCCTTGTTGTCCGCGCGCATCACGAAGGTGACGTATTTCAGCGACACCACCATGATCAGCGACCAGAACACCAGCGACAGCACGCCCAGTACCGCCGACGGCGTTGGCGTCATGCCGTGCGTGCCGAGGGTTTCCTTCATGGTGTATAGCGGGCTGGTGCCGATGTCGCCAAACACCACGCCGATCGCACCCATGGCCAGCGCCGTCAGTCGGCGCCGGGTTTCCGATGACGGTTCGCCCTGCATGTTTCCCTGATTCACGATCAGCCTCCGAGCGCCGCGCGCAGCGCCTTGCGGATGATGGCTTCGGCGCTGTCGCCCTCGGCGGCGACCTTCTGCACCAGCCGGGTGACCTCGGCCGGCTTGTAGCCCAACTGTTGCAGCGCCACGCTGGCCTCACCGGCGGCATCCAGTGGCGCACCCGGCGCATGCATCGATGCACCGGGAAGACCGGACATGCCATCGAGACGATCGCGCAGTTCCACCACGATGCGCTCGGCGGTCTTCTTGCCGATGCCGGGGATCTTGGTCAGCGCGACCACATCGCCGGCATGCACCAGTCGCGCGAAGTGGTCGGTGGCGACGCCGGACAGCACCGCCAGCGCGATCTTCGCGCCGATCCCGCTGACTTTGAGCAGGTTGCGAAACAGCGCGCGCTCGGCCTCGTGCAGGAAGCCGTACAGCGTCACGCTGTCTTCCTTCACCGCATGGTGGATGAGAAGGACCACTTCCTTGCCGATGCCCGGCAGGTCGTAGATCGTCGACATCGGCGCCTCGACTTCGTAACCGACGCCAGCGACCTCGACCAGCAGCGAGGGCGGCTGCTTGCTTATCAATGTGCCGCGCAGACGGCCGATCATCGGCGTCGTCTCCAATTCATATTCGTCCGCGACACCTTCATCGGCGTCGCCTCCAGGCCGTGCGCGGAATCCCGACGCGGGCCAGGCTGGTGCGGGTGTGCGCATGGGTGACCGCAATCGCCAGCGCATCAGCCGCGTCAGCCTGCAACGGGCCCTTGAGGCCGAGCAATACGCCGATCATGTGCTGTACCTGGGTCTTGTCGCTGCGGCCACTGCCGACCACGGACTGCTTCACTTCGGTTGCTGCGTATTCGTGCACCACGATCCCCTGACTGACCACCGCACAAATCGCGGCGCCACGTGCCTGCCCCAGTTTCAGCGCCGAATCCGGATTGCGCGCCATGAACACGCGCTCGATCCCGCACTCGGCCGGCTGATGCGCGGCGATGATGTCACACAGTTCGTCAAAGATGCGTTTCAGGCGCAGCGGAAACGTGGCCTCGCCGGCCACCACCAGGGCACCGTGAAAGACATGCGTGAGCTTGCCCGCATCGTCGATGTCGATGATGCCCACGCCGGTACGCTGACTGCCGGGGTCGATGCCGATAATGCGGGTCATCGTCGGTGCGATGCGAAGGCGCGCGGCCTCCGACTTATTCGGCGACCTCGGCGGGCAACAGCGCGTTGTGCGACACGTCGCTGACATCGTCCAGCGCATCGAGCTTTTCGAGCAGGTCGAGCAGCGATTCCAGCGCGTCGTCGGGAACCGCGACGCGATTGTTCGGACGCATCACCACGCCACCATGCTGCGCACTCAGGCCGGCATCGACCAGCGCCTGCTGCACGGCTTCGAAATTCTCCACCGCGCACAGCACGACACTCTCGCCATTCTCGTTGACCACGTCGTCGGCACCGGCTTCCAGGGCTGCTTCCAGCACTTTTTCCTCCGCCGCCGCATCGCCATGGGTGATGAATACCAACTCGCCACAACGGGTGAACTGGAACGCCACCGAGCCGCTGGTGCCGAGGTTGCCACCGTGTTTGGCCAGCACGTGACGCACTTCGGCAACCGTGCGCACCGGGTTGTCGGTGAAGCTTTCGATGATCAATGCAATGCCGGCCGGACCGTAGCCCTCATAACGAAGCTCCTGCATGTCGGCACCGCCGTCGGCACCGGAACCACGCTTGATCGCGCGATCGATGGTGTCGCGGGTCATGTTCGCCGACAGCGCCTTGTCCACCGCCGAACGCAGCCGCGAATTGGCCGCCGGATCGGCGACGCCGGCGCGCGTGGCGACGGTGATTTCGCGAATCAGCTTGGTGAACACCTTGGCGCGCTTGGCGTCTTCGGCACTCTTGCGACCTTCGATGGACGGGCCTCTACCCATGACAATGCCTGCACTCGGATCAGATGAACGAACCCGGAATTTTACCTGATTTCGGATCGCGTGCCGGAATTCCGGATGAGGCAGAAGATCGCAGCTCGTGCCGCTCAATCGGCCTCGAAACGGCCCTTATGCAGGAAACGGGCGACGCGCTGGGCCACCTCGGCAGAAAACAGCAGGCCGGTATGGTTCGCCTCGACCACGCAGTGGGCGGTCAAACCATCCAGCCGGGTCTCCTCCACTGCCACCGTGCCATCGTGCTCGCCGGCAAAATGGCCGAGCATGGCGCCGAGACCGAGTGGCATGCGACCGGCGATCATGCCGACTTCGCGCGGCCCGTCCCAGCGCTCGAAACCCCGCTGCAGCAATTCGCGGTTGTGTCCCAGCAGCACTTCACCGCCGCGACCCCATGCAGCAAAACCGCGCGCGGCCGCGCTGCCCTTCAGCGGAGAACCGAGGCAGACGATGCGCCCCGGCGGCAGGTCGCCTTCGAGACAGGCGCGCAAAGCCAGCAGCCCACCGAGGCTGTGGCCAACCAGATGCACCGCATCGGCCTCCGTCGCCAGCCCGATCATGCGTGCCTGCAGACGATCCAGGATGCGCTGCTGGGTTGCCGCCACGCTCAGGTAATCGAAGCGGTGCACGCGAAAGCCCGCCTCTATCAGCCGACGATGCAGCATGGACAGCGCGAAGCCGCGCATCCACAGGCCGTGCAGCAGGATCACGTGCTCGCTCATGGCGTGTCGCCGGAAGTCCGCACGGGCAGCCGCCGGATCAGCCGGCGACCTCCTTGCTTGCGGCCACGCGCACGTGCAATTCCTTCAACTGCGCGTCACTCACCATCGACGGCGCGTCGGTCATCAGATCCTGGGCGCTGGTGGTCTTGGGGAACGCGATCACGTCGCGGATCGACTCGGTGCCAGCCATCAGCGCCGCGATGCGGTCGATGCCGAACGCCAGTCCGCCGTGCGGTGGTGCGCCGAATTTCAATGCCTTCAGCAGGAAACCGAACTTAATCTCGGCCTCCTCGGCACCGATGCCGAGCAACTCGAACACCGTGCTCTGCATGTCCGGCCGATGGATACGGATCGAACCGCCACCGATCTCGTTGCCGTTCAACACCATGTCGTAACCACGGCTCACTGCGTTGGCGGCATTCGCACGCAGGTCGGCGACATCATCGATCTTCGGCGCGGTGAAGGGATGATGCAGCGCGACGAAGCGCTGCTCTTCGGCGTCGTATTCGAACATCGGAAAGTCGGTGACCCACAGCGGCTTCCAGCTGTCCTCGACCAGGCCGCGATCCTTGCCGACCTTCAGTCGCAGCGCGCCCATGAAGTCGGTGACGACCTTCCAGCTGCCAGCGCCGAAGAACACGATGTCGCCGGTCTGTGCGCCGGTGGCCTTGAGCACGCCAGCCAGCGCCGCGTCGTCGAGGAACTTCGCTACCGGCGAATTGATCCCGTCGCGACCCTTGGCCAGATCCTCAACCTTGAGCCAGGCCAGACCCTTGGCGCCATAGCGCGACACATATTCGGTGAGGCCGTCGATGTCCTTGCGCGACAACGTGCTGCCGCCCGGAACACGCAGCGCGGCGACACGCCCACCCGCGTCATTGGCTGGCTCGGCGAACACCTTGAACTCGACGTGCTTCACCGCATCCGCGATGTCGAGCAGCTCCAGCGCGATGCGCAGGTCCGGCTTGTCCGAACCGAAGCGACGCATCGCCTCGGCCCAGGTCATGCGCGGGAAGGACGCATCGAGTTCGACGCCCTGCACTTCACGGAACACGTGGCGGATCAATTCCTCCACGAAATCCTGCACGTCCTTTTCCTCGACGAAGGCGAACTCCAGGTCGAGCTGGGTGAATTCCGGCTGGCGGTCGGCGCGCAGGTCCTCGTCACGGAAGCAGCGTGCGATTTGGTAGTAGCGGTCGAAGCCGGCCACCATCAGGATCTGCTTGAACAACTGCGGCGACTGCGGCAGCGCGTAGAACTGGCCCGGATGCACGCGGCTCGGCACCAGGTAGTCGCGTGCGCCCTCGGGGGTGGCCTTGGTCAGGATCGGTGTTTCCACGTCCTGGAAACCGCGCTCGTCGAGATAGCGGCGCAAGGTCTGCACCAGCCGGATCCGCTTGCGCATCATCGCCTGCATCTCGGGGCGGCGCAGGTCGAGGTAGCGGTAGGTCATCCGCATGTCTTCGTTCGGGTTCTCGTGCAGCGCGAACGGCAGATCCTTCGCGGCGTTGAGAATCTCCACGGTATCGGCGACGAGTTCGACTGTGCCGGTCTTCAGCTTGTCGTTGACCGATATCCGCCGACGGATCGTGCCGGTGACGCGCAGACAGTATTCGTTGCCGATCTCGTTCGCCACGGCAAAGGCGGCGGCGTTGTCGCGATCGATCACCACCTGGGCCAAGCCCTCATGATCGCGCAGATCGACGAAGGCGACATGGCTCTGCAGGCGCAGGGTATTGACCCAGCCGCACAGGGTGACAGTCTGGCCGATCAGCGACTCATCGATGAGGCCGCAGTAATGCGTGCGCATGCGTTGGAACTCCGGCGTCGCCGCGGCGACTTCAGGC
This sequence comes from Rhodanobacter sp., assembly GCA_027307195.1. Lineage (GTDB taxonomy): Bacteria > Pseudomonadota > Gammaproteobacteria > Xanthomonadales > Rhodanobacteraceae > Rhodanobacter. The sequence continues at coordinate 34,606 of DAHUXL010000177.1, forward strand.
GTGGGAAAAGGCTGCGAAGTTTACCACCGCGACGCGGCGGGTCGGCCGGACGCCGCCACGGACCGTCCCGGATCCGGGCCTACCAGCGTCGATCGACGAGAAACTCGCCGCGACAGCCGTGCGCCACCCACACCCCGGCGCGGTTCCAGCCCCAGCTGTAGCCCTCGGTGCAACGGGCATCGGAGAGCTGCCGCCCCAGCCGCACGCTGCCGTTGCGGCCCACGTCGACCTGACACATCTGGTACTTCTTCTTGTTGCTGTCGCACTGCAGGCTGATCCTACGATTCCAGTCGGGACCCGGCTGCCAGCCGCCTTCATCGCCGTAACCACGGTCGCGGCCATGGCGATCGTCGTCGTGGCGGTTGTCATTGCGATCGCCATAACCGCCGCGGTCGGCCGGACCGAACAAGCCGCGACAACCGCGATCGACCCACAGGGTACCGTCATCCATGCCCCAGCTCTGGCCGCGGATGCAGTCGGCCTTCGACTCCTGCTTGTACAGCTCGACGTGTCGCCACGGCACGGCACAGCGCGCGTAGTGACCATCGTTGCTCACGCAGCGCACCGGTGCATCCGACTGCGCCCGGACCGGCGGCGCCACCCCAAGCAGGCCACCCACGAGCCCGGCCACGATGATCCCGCCTGCCCATCTGTCCATTGCACGCATCACCCTGCCTCCTCACTCATACCGAACCGGACCGGCACCGTCGCCGGCATCTTCGGCATCAGCATATCTTGCGTCGGAATGCGGGAACCGGCCATGCGTTCTGCCGGTTCAGCTGGCGCTTTCTCCGGAACCGCCGGTTGCAGGCGTGGCGACCGGCGCAGGTGCCGGCGACGACGTGGTGCCGCCGGACTGGCTACCATCGCCCGCCAGGTTGCGCTTCTTGTCGCCGTCCTTCTTGAAATCCGTTTCGTACCAGCCGCTGCCAGCCAGCCGGAACGATGGCGCGCTGACCATCCGCCGCAGGTGCGGCGCATCGCAGGCCGGGCAGATCGATGGATCAGTATCGGACAACCTCTGCAGGCGATCGAAACGATGGCCGCAATGGCTGCATTCAAATTCGTAGATGGGCATGAAAACTCCGGACAGTCCAGCCAACGCAGGGTTGGCAGCAAGCCATTATCGGCGCGTTCGCGCGGAATTCAATGTCCCAACCGGCGCGTGGCATCGGTTTTACCGCGGGAGTAGCCTGCGATCGGGAGGCAAATGCACCCCAGACGACCCGTTGATCGCGGTATCAATTCAATGAATTGGACGTATAGACGTCTATACGTCTATTGACGGAGACATGAAGCACCACTAATCTGCGGTTGCTGCGACGCAACAACCCATGCAACGGAGAGTTCCCATGAGCAAACGTTCCAACCCGATCGTTCTGGCGTGGCTGCCTGCCGCCGTGCTGCTGGCCCTGGCCAGCAACGCCGCCGCGCAGGATGCCAGCGCGCCCCCGGCAGCCAAGGCCAAGGATCTGAGCGCCGTGATCGTCACCGGCACCCGCTCCGACAGCCGTACCGAAAGCAGCTCGCTGACACCGATCGACGTGGTCTCGGCCAAGGTGCTGCAGCAGACCGGCACCAACGACCTGCCCACGGCGCTTGCCCGGATCATTCCGTCACTGACTTTTCCACGCCCATCGGCCGCCGACACCGCCGATACCCAGCGCCCCGCGCAGCTGCGCGGGCTCTCGCCCGACCAGGTTCTCGTGCTGGTGAACGGCAAGCGCTGGCATCCCGGCGCGCTGCTGCTGACCAACGGCGTACTGGGCCGCGGCGCGCAGGCGGTGGATCTCAACACGATCCCGGTTTCCGCCATCGACCATATCGAAGTACTGCGCGACGGCGCGTCTGCCCAGTATGGCTCCGACGCCATCGCCGGCGTCATCAACATCATCCTGAAAAAAGGTGCCAAGGGCGGCGATGTGGAAATCACCGGCGGCCAGTATTCGGCGGGTGATGGCCGACAGTGGCTGGGCTCGGCGAATTTCGGCATACCGCTGAGCGGTGACAAGGGCTGGCTTCGCGTCGCGGTGCAAAGCGGCAACGAGGACTACACCAATCGTGCCGGACCCGATCGGCGGCCCGGCTTTCCCCAGCTCGGCGTGAACTATCGCGAAGGCGATCCGGCGGTCAAGGATCAGAACCTGCTGCTCAACGCGCAGTACGACATCACGCCGGATGTGCAGTTCTATGCATTCGGACACTTTGGGCATCGCGACGGCACTTCGCCGGCGTTCTTCCGCTACGGCCGCAACAGTCCCTCGCCCAGCAGCCCGCTGATTGCGAACATCTACCCGAACGGCTACCTGCCGCTGGAGAATTCCAACTCGACCGACCGCTCGCTGGTGGCGGGTTTGCGCGGCACCGTGAACGGCTGGCGCTGGGACGTCAGCGGCAACTACGGCGGCAACCGGGTTTCCTATACCACGTTCAACAGCATCAACCTCGCCTACCTGAATGATTTCGGCAGCAGCCCGACCTCGTTCCATGACGGCATCCTCAAGGCGGCGCAACGGTCGTTCGATATCGACCTCGCCAAGGATGTGTCGGTCGGCTGGCTACCCAATCCGGTGACCGTGGCCTTCGGCGCGGAGTATCTGCGCCAGAGCTATGGAATCGATGCCGGGGACCTGACGTCGTACTACACCTCGCGCGGCAATCCGATTCCCGGCACCAAGATCATTCCGGCGAGCGGCGCGCAGGGTTTTGCAGGATGGCAGCCGGTAAACGCGGGTTCGCTGGCCAGGCACGATGTCGCCGAGTATCTGGATCTGGAAACCAACCTCACCGACAAGCTGGGCGTGTCCGCCGCGGTCAGACACGAGAATTATTCGGACTTTGGTGGCACCACGTCGGGCTCGCTGGCAGGACGCTTTGATTTCACCGACACGTTCGCGTTGCGCGCCAGCGCATCGACCGGCTTCCGCGCACCGTCGCTGGCGCAGCAGTTCTATTCGTCGACATCGTCGCTCTACTACGGTGCGGGCAACTCGCTCGGCCTGACCCCGGGCATCTACAACTCCGGACTGGTACCGGTGAGCAGCCCGATCGCCAAACTGCTCGGCGCCGAACCACTCGAGCCGGAGAAGTCACACAACTACACCCTCGGCGCGGTGTGGAGTCCCACCGATGCGCTGACCCTGAGCATCGATGCCTATCAGATCGCCATCAGCAACCGCATCGTGCTGTCCAGCAGCATCGGCACCACGACGCCTGCGGTGAAGTCCTATCTCGCCGCCAACGGCATCGCCAACCTCAACTACAGCGGCATCTCCTACTTCACCAATGCCGCGGACACACGCACCCGCGGTGTCGATTTCGTCGCCAGCTTCCGCAACGATCTGGGTAGTGCCGGCACCCTGCAGACCACGATCAGCGCCAACTACAACAAGAACGAGGTTACCAAGGTCAAGCCAAATCCTGCCGTCCTGGATTCGCTGGGCAGCACCTTCCATCGTCTGGACCGTCGCGACATCAAGGGCCTGCTGGCCGACTCCACGCCGCGCAGCAAGCTGATCCTGAGCGAGCAGTACAACGTCGGCCACTGGGGCGTCACCGGATCGGTCACACGTTATGGCCGCTACACCGCCTACAGCAGTTCCGGCACCACCATCTACGGCAGCACGGGCACCGCCGCCGTGGATCAGACATTCACACCAAAGTGGATCCTGGACCTGGCGGTGAACTACAACCTCGACCAGTGGACCTTCACGGTCGGTGCGGACGATGCGCTCGACACCTATCCGGACAGGGTCATTGCCGCCAGCAACAACAACGGCACGCTGCCTTATTCGGTGTATGCACCGTTCGGCTACAACGGCGCTTATGTCTACGGAAAAGTCGCGTACCGCTGGTAGGACTCATCTGATCCATGAACAAGAAAATCCCGGCTTGCACCGGGATTTTTTTGCATCAGCCATTCGTGAAGCGCAGATGCCCGCCCTCGGCATCGACCTTGATCTTCGCGCCGACGGCATAACGTCCTTCCAGGATTTCTTTCGCCAGCGGATTCTCCAGTTGCTGCTGGATCGCCCGCTTCAAGGGCCGCGCGCCGTACACCGGATCAAAACCGGTATTGCCGAGCAGGGCCAGCGCCGCATCGCTCACTTCCAGCCTCAACTGCCGTTCGGCGAGGCGCTTTTCCAGGTAGGCCAGCTGGATGCGTGCGATCGCGCGGATCTGCGTCTTGTCGAGCGGGCGGAACACCACGATCTCGTCGAGCCGGTTGATGAACTCGGGACGGAAGTGCGCCTGCACCACGCCCATCACCGACGCTTTCATCTGCGTGTACTGCTCTTCCGCATCGCCACCCTCGCCGTTCTCGGACGCATCCTGGATCATCTGCGAACCGAGGTTCGAGGTCATCACGATCACGGTGTTACGGAAGTCCACGGTGCGACCCTGGCCATCGGTGAGGCGGCCGTCGTCGAGCACCTGCAGCAGGATGTTGAACACGTCCGGGTGCGCCTTCTCCACCTCGTCCAGCAGGATCACGCTGTATGGGCGGCGCCGCACTGCCTCGGTGAGATAGCCGCCTTCCTCGTAACCCACATAGCCGGGAGGCGCGCCGACCAGCCGGCTCACCGAGTGCTTCTCCATGAACTCGCTCATGTCGATGCGCACCATCGCATCGGTGGTGTCGAACATGAATTCGGCCAGCGCCTTGCACAGCTCGGTCTTGCCCACGCCGGTCGGACCGAGGAACAGGAACGAACCGTTCGGCCGGTTCGGATCGGACAGGCCCGCGCGCGAACGACGGATCGCATCGGAAACGGCATGCACTGCCTCGTCCTGGCCGACCACGCGCTTGTGCAGGTCGTCTTCCATGTGCAGCAGTTTTTCGCGCTCGCCCTCGAGCATCTTGGCGACCGGGATGCCGGTCCAGCGCGCCACCACTTCGGCGATCTCCTCGGCGGTGACCTTGTCCTGCAGCAGCTTGAAGTCCTGCGTCTCGGCGGCCTGCGCCGCGGCGAGCTGCTTTTCCAGTTCCGGCAGGCGGCCGTACTGGATCTCGCTCATCTTCGCGTAGTCCTGTCGGCGCTGCGCCGCATCCAGCTCCTGCCGCGCCTGCTCGATCTGCTCCTTCACCTTGGTCGCACCCTGCAGCGCGGCCTTCTCGGATTTCCAGATCTCGTTGAGGTCGGAGAACTCGCGCTCCAGCTTCTCGATGTCGGTTTCCAGATCGGCGAGGCGCTGCTTCGATTCGCTGTCCTTCTCCTTCTTCAGCATCTCGCGCTGGATCTTCAGCTGGATCAGCCGGCGTTCGAGCCGATCGAGCTCCTCCGGCTTGGAGTCGATCTCCATGCGGATGCGCGAAGCGGCCTCGTCCATCAGGTCGATCGCCTTGTCCGGCAGCTGGCGATCGGCGATGTAGCGATGCGACAGCGTGGCGGCGGCGACGATTGCCGGGTCGGTGATCTCGACGCCGTGATGCACGGCGTAGCGCTCCTTCAGCCCGCGCAGGATCGCGATGGTGTCTTCCACCGACGGCTCGCCCACGAACACTTTCTGGAAGCGGCGCTCCAGCGCCGCATCCTTCTCGATGTACTTGCGGTACTCGTCCAGCGTGGTGGCGCCGATGCAGTGCAGCTCGCCGCGCGCCAGCGCGGGCTTGAGCATGTTGCCCGCATCCATCGCGCCTTCGGCCTTGCCGGCGCCAACCATGGTGTGCAGTTCGTCGATGAACAGGATCACCCGGCCTTCCTGCTTGGACAGGTCGCTCAACACGGCCTTCAGCCGCTCCTCGAACTCGCCGCGGAATTTCGCGCCGGCAATCAGCGCGCCCATGTCCAGCGCCAGCACGCGGCGCCCGCGCAGGCCTTCCGGCACTTCGTCCTTGATGATGCGCTGGGCCAGCCCTTCCACGATCGCGGTCTTGCCCACGCCGGGCTCGCCGATCAGCACCGGATTGTTCTTGGTGCGTCGCTGCAGCACCTGGATGGTGCGGCGGATTTCCTCGTCGCGACCGATCACCGGATCGAGCTTGCCCGACTCGGCGCGCGCGGTGAGGTCGATGCAGTATTTCTCCAGCGCCTGGCGCTGTTCCTCGGCGTTCTCGCTCTGCACCTTCTCGCCGCCGCGGAGCTTCTCGATCGCCGCCTCCAGGTTCGGCTTGGTCGCGCCCGCCGCTTTCAGCGCCGCACCCAGTTCGCCCTTGTCCTCCAGCGCCGCCAGCACGAACAGCTCGCTGGCGATGAACTGGTCGCCGCGCTGCTGCGCCAGCTTGTCGGTGAGGTTGAGCAGGCGGTTGAGGTCGTTGCCGAGGTTGATGTTGCCTTCCTGGCCGCTGACTTTCGGCAGCCGCTCCAGCGCGTCGTTGACGCGCTGCGCGAGCGCCGGCACGTTGACCTGCGCCTGGGTCAGCATCGGCCCCGTCGAGCCGCCCTGCTGGCCGAGCAACGCCGCCATCACGTGCACCGGTTCCAGCATGTTGTTGTCGTGGCCCACAGCCAGCGATTGCGCGTCGGCCAGCGCCTGCTGGAAACGCGAAGTGAGTTTGTCCATCCGCATATCGAGATCCCCGGCAAGAGATGAAAGGATTTGGCGGACTCGCCGCCACTGCCTGCAAAGATGCGGACGGCAGCGGACGATTCAAGCAAAGGGCATGACGACGCCGCGTCAAGATCCCGGCGGGCAGTCAGCAGTCGGCTAGCCAGATCAGGCTGGCGAGGCGGCCGCTGCGCGCGCCGTCGCGGCGGTAGGAATAGAACCGGGCATCGCTGAACGTATCGAAGCCACCGCCGTGGATCCGCGTCACTCCCGCCGCGACCAGCCGCCGCCGTGCCAGCGCAGCCAGATCGCACAGCCAGTGACCCGGCCGGGTCGGTACGAAGCAGGCCGTCATCGCCGCATCCGCCGCCACGAAAGCGTCACGGACTTCCTCACCCACTTCATACGAGGCCGCTCCTATGCACGGCCCCAGCCACGCCAGCAGCCGTTCGCGCGGCGAATGCAGCTGGGTCAGCGTCGCTTCCAGCACGCCGGCGGCGAGGCCTCGCCAGCCGGCATGCGCAGCGCCGATCTCACTGCCATCGTCGGCGCAGAACAACACCGGCAGGCAATCGGCAGTGAGGATGGCCAGTACGGTGCCGGGGATGTGCGATACCGCCGCATCCGCCTGCGGTTCGTGCGGACTGGGCAACGGCCCCAGCTCGGCCACGTTGATGCCGTGCACCTGGTGCAGCCAGCGCGGCGCGGCCGGCAACCCCAGCGATTGCTGCAGCGCGCCGCGATTGGTCGCCACCGCGTCGGCCATGTCGCCGCTGCGCAGGCCGAGGTTGAAACGCTCGAACGGCGGCGCCGAGATGCCCGGCCCCTGACGGGTGGTGATCGCCGCATGTACCTGCGGCGGTGCCGGCCAATCGGGGAATATCCAGGTATCAGTCATGGGTTCCGGGCATCGGGGAGCGGAAGTCCCGCAGCTTAAACGAAGCCCGTCGAAAGACGGGCACTCGCCGCCTTCAAACTCAGTAGTGGTCCGAGCCGTGCTCGAGCAGATCCGCGCGCAGCGCTTCGATCAGCGCCAGCTGGTCAGCCGGCCGCTCGACGCTGAACGACAGCGCCTCGCTCGTGATCGGATGGATGAACGACAGCTTCTCTGCATGCAGCGCCTGTCGCCGGAAGCCGCGCAGCATCGCGATCAGCTCTGCACTGGCACCCTTGGGCAATTTCAGGCCGCCGCCGTACAGCGGATCGCCGACCAGCGGATGGTTGATATGCGCCAGGTGCACGCGGATCTGATGGGTGCGACCGGTTTCCAGCTGACACTGAAGCAGACTGTGCGCACGAAAGCGTTCGCGCAGTCGGTAATGGGTCACCGCGCGCTTGCCGTCTTCCTCGTCGCGCACCGCCTGACGCAGGCGGTCGCCCATGCTGCGGCCGATCGGCTCGTCGACCGTGCCGCCGGCCACCATCGTGCCCAGCACCACCGCCTCGTACTGGCGCTCCACCTCGTGCCGCGACAGCAGGTCGACCAGCGCGGTATACGTCGGCAGTGTCCTCGCTACCACCATCAGGCCGGAGGTGTCCTTGTCCAGCCGGTGCACGATGCCGGCACGCGGCAACTCGGCCAGCTTCGGATCGTGATGCAGCAAGGCGTTGAGCAGGGTACCGGCTGGATTGCCGGCACCCGGATGCACCACCAGCCCGGCCGGCTTGTTCAGCACCAGCAGGTGTTCGTCCTCATGCACGATGTCCAGCGCGATGTCCTCCGGCGCACTGGTCACCTCGTTTTCCAGCTCGACCTGCAGCCGTACCTGCTCGCCGCCGCGCAGCAGCTGCCGCGGCGGCGCCACCGCGCCATCCAGGGTCACCGCACCGGACTTGATCCAGCCGCTGAGCCGCGAACGCGAATAATCCGGGAACATCTCGGCCAAAGCCTGGTCGAACCTGCGTCCTGCCGCGGCCAGCGGCACTTCCGCCTCGTGCCGGATCGTGGTCATGCTGCGCTCCGCGGGCTGTGGCCGGTTTCGGCTATCATGCCTTTTCGTTCAAACATGCTGAATTCATTCCTATGCGCCTACCAATGGGCTTGTCCAAGCTGCCGATGTTCAAATTGCCTGCCCTGAAAGTGCTCGTGGTGCTCGCGCTTGTAGTCTCGATGAGTGCCTGCTCGATGTTCAGATCGAAGCGCGACACCATCGACAACATGCCGGTGGACGCGCTGTACAACAATGCGCATGCCTCGCTGCAGAATGCCGACTACTCCGCTGCCAGCAAGGCCTACCAGCGCCTGATCGCGCGCTTCCCGTCGGGCGAGTACAACGAACAGGCCCAGCTCGATCTGGCCTACTCGCAGTACAAGGACAACCAGCCGGATGATGCGTTGTCCACCGTGAACCGCTTCATCAAGACCTATCCGACCCACAAACATGTTGATTATGCCTACTACCTGCGCGGTCTGATCAATTTTGATCGCACCAGTGGCGTGATCGAACGCTATATCAACCGGGAAGGGTCACAGGCGCGTCGTGACCAGGGCTATAACCTGCAGGCGTTCGACGACTTTTCCGAACTGTCGCGCCGCTTTCCGGACAGCGCCTACACCGCCGATGCGCGCCAGCGCATGATCTACCTGCGCAACGTGCTGGCGCAGTACGAAATCAACGTGGCCGAGTTCTACCTGCGCAACAAGGCGTACATCGCCGCGGCCGATCGCTCGCAATACGTGATCGAGCACTACCAGGAAGCGCCGCAGGCCGGTGACGCGCTGGCCATCCTCAGCCGCAGCTACTTGGCGCTGGACCAGAAGACCCTGGCCGACCAGACCCGCCAGGTGCTGGCACTGAACTATCCGAACCACCCATACCTGACCGACGCCAAGTGGCCGCATGCGCCGTCCACCCTGCGCAAGATGGTGCCGTTCTCGGGCCATCACTGAGCGGTCGTCGATCCGCCTGAACACAAGAAGCCGGCGCCCTCGCCGGCTTTTTTGTGCGTGTGCTCTGCGACTCAACGCCATCCGGAAGTGATCGGATACCGCCGTTCGCGACCGAACGCGCGGGTGGTCACGCGCGGACCCGGCGCCGATTGCCGGCGCTTGAACTCGTTCAGCAGCACCAGCCGCACCACCCGGCGCACGGTGTCGGCGTGGAAGCCCTGCGCCACGATCTCCGCCTGCGACTGCTCGCGCTCGATGAAGCGTTCGAGGATCGCGTCCAGCTCGTCGTACGGCGGCAGCGAATCCTGATCGGTCTGGTTGTCGCGCAGCTCGGCCGAGGGCGGACGCTCGATCACCGCGACCGGAATCCTGTCGCCCTCGCCAGCCTTCGCGGCCTGCGCATTGCGCCAGTGCGACAGCCGGTACACCACGGTCTTGTAGACGTCCTTCAATGGCGCGTAGGCGCCGCACATGTCGCCGTACAAGGTGGCGTAACCAACCGCCATCTCGCTCTTGTTGCCGGTCGCCAGCAGCAGCCGGCCGTGCTTGTTGCTTAGCGCCATCAGCATCACGCCGCGGGTACGCGACTGCAGGTTCTCCTCGGTGGTATCGGTGCTCTTGCCGGCGAATGCAGGTGTCAGCGCAGAGACGAATGACAGATAAGTCGCCTCGATGTCGATCACGTGGTAATCCACGCCGAGCTTCTCCGCCTGCGCGCGCGCGCCATCCAGTGACAGTTGCGAGGTGTAGCGGGTAGGCATCATCACTGCGGTGACCCGCTGCGCACCCAGCGCATCGACCGCCAGTGCCAGCGTCAGCGCCGAATCGATGCCTCCCGAAAGGCCGAGCAGCACGCCGCCGAAACCGTTCTTGTCGATGTAGTCGCGGGTGCCACGCACCAGCGCGGCATACAGCGTCGCCTCGATCGAGTCATCGGCAGCAACCGGCCAGCTCTCCGCCGACCACGTGCGCGTGGCCGGATCGAACTCGGCCCACAGCAACGCATCGACGAACGCCGGTGCCCGTGCCGCGATCGAGCCGTCACCGTTCACCAGCAGCGAGGCACCGTCGTAGACCACCTCATCCTGACCGCCGACCAGATTGAGATAGACGATGGCGCAGCCGGTTTCGCGCGCGCGCGCTGCCAGCACCGCCTCACGCTCGCTCCGCTTGGCGTTGTCCCACGGCGAGGCGTTGATCACCACCAGCAATTCCGCGCCGGCTGCCGCGGCCTGCGCGGCGGGCTCCGGCTGCCAGATGTCCTCGCAGATCAACAGGCCCACACGCACACCATTGATCGTTGCCGTGGCCGTCTCGTGGCCGGGACGAAAATAGCGTTTGTCATCGAACACGCCGTAATTCGGCAAGGCCTGCTTGTGCGCGGTCACTTCGATGCGCCCTTCGCGGAGCAGGCTTGCCGCGTTGAACACTTCACCTTCGCTGTGAGGATGGCCGACCAGCGCGGCAATGCCATGGGTCATGGCAGTCAGTGCGTCGAGTTCGCTGGCGCAGGCGGCGAGGAAGCTCGGCCGCAGCAACAGATCTTCCGGCGGATATCCGCTCAGGGTCAGCTCGGGAAACACCGCCAGGTCGGCGCCACCGGTACGGGCCTGTGCGATCAGGTCACCCACCTTCGCGGCATTCGCCGCCACCGCACCCACCGCGAAATCGAACTGGGCCAGTGCCAGACGCAGCCTTGCCATGCACGTACTCCTGAAATGACGAAGGCCGCGACGAATCGCGGCCTTCGCATTTTAGAGCAGTCAGTGCCGACTTACTTCTTCATCAGTCCTGCGAGGGTCTTGCCGAGATCGGCCGGCGACTTCACCGTGGTGACGCCCGCCTTCTCCAGCGCGGCGAACTTCGCCGCTGCGGTGCCCTTGCCGCCGGAGATGATCGCGCCGGCATGGCCCATGCGTTTGCCGGCCGGGGCCGAGGCGCCGGCGATGAACGAGACCACCGGCTTGGTGACGTATTCGCCGATGAACTCGGCGGCGTCTTCTTCGGCGCTGCCGCCGATCTCGCCGACCATGATGATGCCTTCGGTCTGCGGGTCGTCCTGGAACAGCTTCAGGCAGTCGATGAAGCTGAGGCCATTGATCGGATCGCCACCGATGCCGATGCAGGTGGACTGGCCCAGGCCTTCGTTGGTGGTCTGGAACACGGCTTCATAGGTCAGCGTGCCGGAACGCGACACGATGCCGACCTTGCCCGGCATGTGGATGTGGCCCGGCATGATGCCGATCTTGCATTCGCCGGGGGTGATGATGCCGGGGCAGTTCGGCCCGATCAGCACGATTTCCGGATGCTGCTGCAGCACGTTCTTCACGCGCAGCATGTCCAGCACCGGGATGCCTTCGGTGATCGCCACGATGACCTTGATGCCGGCATCGATCGCTTCGAGGATCGAGTCGGCCGCGAACGGCGGCGGCACGAAGATCACCGACGCATCGGCGCCGGTTTCGAGCACGGCTTCATCGACCGAATTGAAGACGGGCAGGCCGATGTGCTCGGAGCCGCCCTTGCCCGGGGTCACGCCGCCGACGACCTTGGTGCCGTAGTCGAGGCACTGCTGTGCATGGAAGGTGCCCTGCTGGCCGGTGAAGCCCTGCACGATCACCTTGGTGTTCTTGTTGACCAAAACGCTCATTCGTTTGCTCCTCAGCCCTTGGCCGCAGCCACGGCTTTCTG
>DAHUXL010000112.1 GCA_027307195.1 Rhodanobacter sp.
CGGGTGTACGGCACCACGCAGTAGCTGCAGTACTTGGAGCAGCCTTCCATGATCGAGACGAACGCGGTCGGGCCTTCGGCGCGCGGCTCTGGCAGGCGATCGAACTTCTCGATCTCGGGGAAGCTGATGTCCACTTGCGGCTTGCCGCTGGCACGCTGCTGCTCGATCAGCTGGGGCAGACGATGCAGGGTCTGCGGACCGAACACCAGGTCGACATACGGCGCGCGCTTGACGATCGCCTCACCCTCCTGCGACGCCACGCAGCCACCGACGCCGATCAGCACCGACTTGCCGTCCTTCTTGTGCTGTTTCCAGCGGCCGAGCTGGCTAAATACCTTTTCCTGGGCCTTCTCGCGGATCGAGCAGGTGTTGATCAGGATCACGTCCGCCTCGGCTTCGTCCTGAGTCAGCTCCATGCCGTGCGACGCCTTCAGCACGTCGGCCATCTTGGCCGAGTCGTACTCGTTCATCTGGCAGCCGTGGGTCTTGATGAAGAGTTTGCTGCTCATGGCGTGGATACCGTGGTTCGTGAAGCAGGACATGCGATCCGCTGAACCGCACAGTTTACCCGCGTGCAGGCGTGCTCGCCAGTAATTCGGCATGCCAGATCAAGCACTTGCGGCGGTTGAGTGGCGACAGCTCCGCATGGCTGCAGTGCGCTTGCTGGCGTTCGCGGTGTCGCACCCACCTTCGTTCACCCTGAGCGTAGGCCTGCAGGGCCGAAGTCGAAAGGTTTGCCGTGAGGCCCTTCGACTTCGCTTCGACTCCGCTTCGCTCAGGGCGAACGGGGCTCTTCGAAAGCTGGCGGCCAATGCTCGCCTTGCATTGGTGCATCGGGTTCGGGACAGGTTGAGGAACGCTGCATGGCGCACGAAATCGCCGGCGCGCACTTGGCGTTGGCGGCGCATGGCGGCACACTGCGGCCCATGTTCGACGTCGCATGTCATGGGGGAAGCGTCGATCGGCCTGCCGGGGGCTTCCCTCTACGCTCGATCCTGTCCGGGGTCGTGCTGGGCTGTGCGTTGCTGTGGGGGTCGGTGGCGCGAGCCGGCACGCTGTATCAGTGCACGGGTTCGAGCGGCGAAACGGTGTTCAGCAGCAGCAAGGCCGGTTACCGCGGCTGCAAGGTGATCAGCGGCTATGCCGATTCGGCGCCGCGGCGTCAGGCACCGCCACCGCCGGCAGCACGGATTGGGTTGACGGGAGTGAGCGGTTCGGTGGCGACCACGGCGCGCAGTCTCGACGCAGATGGGCTCGAGTCGACATCGCTGGTCAATGTGCAGGGCTCGGTCGCGACCAATGCGCGCGAAGTCGGCGAGGCGAAGTTTCAGCGTGCCTCGCTGGCGGCGGTGCTGGGCTCGGTCGAGACCACGGCGAAGCCGCCGCTGGCGACGGCCGGCGCTGGCACGCCGGGCCAGTGGAACTATCACGAATCGCGCGGTGCCGAAGCGCCGCTGGCGGCGGTCGCCGATGCCCCGGATACGCGCGTGCTGCGCGGGGCGGTATATCGCATCGTGCGGGCGGACGGCAGCGTGGAATACACCAATCTGCGCCCGGCTGGCCAGAAAGACCATACCGTGACGATGTTGTTCACCTATATCGCCAGCTGCGTTGCCTGCGATCTGCACTCGACGATCCGCTGGGGCAGCGTATCGCTCAACCTCACCGCGTATGCCGACACGATCCGCGCGGCCAGCATCGAGTACGGTGTCGACGAGGCGTTCCTGCGCGCGATCATCCACGCCGAGAGTGCATTCAATCCGCGCGCGCTGTCGCTTAGGGGTGCGCAAGGATTGATGCAGCTGATGCCGGGCACCGCCAGCGACATGGGCGTACTGGATGCGTTCAACTCCGATCAGAACATCCGCGGCGGCGCGCGCTACCTGGGCCTGCTGCTGCACGATTTCGACGGCAGCGAACGGCTGGCCGCGGCCGCCTACAACGCCGGGCCGGGCGCGGTGCAGCGCTACAAGGGGGTGCCGCCCTACGCCGAAACGCAGGTGTATGTGGAGCGGGTGAGCACCCTGCGCAAGCGCTACGGCGCGGCGATCCATCCGCCGCTGGCATCGCGCGGACCCGGTTGAATCACTGGTCCGGGGTTGGGCCGGTGCTCATCAAGGGGCGTTGCGCCAGGGTGACGTCGAGGTGGAACGGGTTGCCGTTGCGCAGTCCGGAAATCTCCACCTTGCTGCCGGGCTTGAGTGCGGCCTCACGTCGGCGCAGGTCGGTCGGATCGCGAATGTCGTCGCTGCCGATGCGCAACAGGATGTCGCGTGGCTGGATGCCGGCCAGCGCGGCTGGACCACCGACATAGACCGCAGTGACCTGCGCACCGCGCGCTGCCGACGGCAGGCCGCTGTTGGCGGCCACCGGCACGAACGTGTAGTCGGCACCGATCCAGCCACGCACCACGTGGCCGGTGCTGATGATCTGCTCCAGCACTTTGCTGGCGGTGGCGACCGGAATCGCAAAGCCGATGCCTTCGGCGCCGGCGGCCTTGCCGATCAGCAAGGTGTTGATGCCGACCAGTTCGCCCTCGGCATTGACCAGCGCGCCGCCGGAGTTGCCGAGGTTGATCGCCGCGTCGGTCTGGATGAAATCGGTGTAGGTCGAAGCATTCTGCTGGCTCGACAAATTCAACTGGCGCCCGAGCGCGCTGACGATGCCCATCGTCACCGTGCGGTTCAGGCCGAACGGGTTGCCGATCGCGAGCACGACGTCGCCGACATTGAGCGGGGTCTTGTCGGCGATGGCGACGCTCGGCAGG
>DAHUXL010000197.1 GCA_027307195.1 Rhodanobacter sp.
TGCACCGTCGCCAGCGAGGATTGATCCACGCCGCTGTCGAGATGGATCAGGGCGATGCGGTTTGCGATCAGGAAGCAGGCATTGCACAGGACGGCGCAGGCCAGTGCGATTTCCAGCGCAATCAGCAACGTCGCCAGCCGATGACGACGCAACGCTGCAAGTATGGGTTGAATCTGCATCGACAGGCTCCTTACAAGGTCTTCAGCTGCAGGCCGAGCGGCAACCGGCTGGCGCGCAGTGCCGGCAGCACGCCGGCCAGCAGGCTGGTGGCGATGGCGAGCGCGAAGGTGAGCAGGAACATCGGCGCATCCAGGTGCGCGAGATCGGCGTATGGCACCGACTGTTGACGCACCATCCACAGTCCCGCCAGGGCCAGCATCCAGCCGACGATGCCACCGATCAACCCGACCATGCCGGCCTCCACCAGGCACTGGGCGAACACCGCGCCCCGCGTCGCACCCAAAGCCCGGCGCACACCGATTTCGCCGCCGCGCCGCAGAAATTTCGCCAGCAGCAGGCCGATGGTGTTGAACAAGCAGATCGCCAGGAACGCAAACGCCAGCCAGGTCTGCAGGCGCACATCGCTGGGCACCACGCCCTCATAATCGAGCCATTGCATCAGGCTGCGCAGGCGCGTGTTCTGCGGTCGCGCGATACGGCCGAGCACTTTCTGCTGGGCCGCGTAGCCGTCCAGGAACTGTTTGTATGCGACCACCTTGCTGCCGTCGCCCAGCTGCACCCACAGGCGCACCCACACGCAGGGCGAATTCCGCAGGTGGCCCGGATGGTCGGGCAGATGCCAGCAGGTGTACTGGCTGAAATTGCCGTCGTTGAGTTCGAGGCCGGTGAAGAACGGCGTGAATATGTCCTGCGTCTTGCTGTAGAGATCGGCGGTGTCGCCGTTGGCGTAGTGGGCACCGGCCACCATGTAGAACAACGGCGATGGCCGCCACGGTTTGAGCACGCCGATGATGCGTACATCGGTATCGCGCAGGCGCAGAGTGCGGCCTACGCTGTTGGCGCCGCCAAACAGTTTCTGGTTGAGATCCGCCGAAATCACCGCGACCTGGGCGCGCCTGGTGTCGTCCTCCGCGGTCCAGCCATTGCCGTACTGGAACGGCACGTCGAACATCGAAAAGAAATCCGCCGTAATCGACGCCATCGTCGGCATCATCGCCGGCAGGTTGACGTCGGGTGCACGCATGCGCACCGGGCTTTCGATGATCAAGGCCTGGCGATCGGCGCGATGCGCGCTCCACAGGTCGACCGCCGACTGATAGTCGATCACGTCATACGGTTCCTTCCGGTCGCCCGGGGTCGGATCCGGATCGATCTGTGCATAGAACAGGTGCGCGCTGCGAGCCGGGATCGGATCGCCCGACAACAGCCGCATCACCGTCAGCGTGGTCATGCTCGCACCGATGCCGACGGCAATCGCGATCACCATCAACGCGGTGAGCACCTTGTTGCGCTTGAGGCTGCGAAAAGCCAGGTCGAGGTAATAACCGAACATTCGTTTTACTCCATGGTTGCCCCCTCCCCTGCAACGCAGGGGAGGGGGCAAAAACATCACACCGACCTCGTCGCCACCACCGGTGGCACAGAGGCCGCTTTCTGCGCCGGCCCGAATACCGACGCCTGGCCCAGCAGCCACAGCGCCAGCGCGCCGCCGGGCAGGTAGTACCAGGGCATGCGCGACATTTCGTAATGCTGCATCAGATAGACATTGATGCCGAAAGCCAGCCCCATGCCGATGACCACGCCAGCCGTGGTCAGCAGCAGGTTCTCGGTCTGGAAGTACTGCATGATGTGGCGGCGCGTGGCGCCCACCGCGCGGCGGATGCCGATCTGCCGTCGCCGCTGGCCAACCCAGAAACTGGTCAGGCCGACGATGCCGAACGCCGTTACCGCCAGCATCACCACGCACACCAGCACCAGCATCCAGGCCATGCTGCTCATGTCCGCGAAATATTTCTCGCGGATGTCCACGTAAATCTGGCCTTTGGCAACCGCGCCGGGATTGAGCTCGGCCAGCTTCTGCTCGGCTTCGCGCATGATGCGATCGCGGTCCTGCGGCGCACCGCGCAGGATGTAGTAGCTCAACGCACCCTTGCTGCCGGCGGCGCTCATCGGGAAGTACACCGCGTCGTACGACTTGCGCGTGTTCGTCGTGGAGACGTTGGGTCGCAGCACGTCTTCGACCACGCCGACCACCGTGTAGTAGTACGGTTTGGAGTAGATCGTCTTGCCCAGTGCCGACTGCCCGGGCCAGAAATTTTCTGCCGCGGCGCGGGTCATCACGACCGCATGCGTCTCCGGCAGCGGCGCGGTATCGAACTTGCTGTCGGCCAGTTCGTCCGCGTTGAAGAAGCGCCCCTGCAGCACGTGCAGACCGAGCGCCTTGTCGCCATTCTCGCCGATGAAATACAACGACACGTTGATGTTTTTCTGGTTGGCGATGACCGAGTCGGCGTTCACGCCGAAGCTCCAGCCCCAGTTGTTGGTACTGAGCGGCAGGCTGCTGGTGACGGCCGCTTGCTGCACCCCGGCGATGCCGCGCAGCGCGGCGAGATTGCGCGGAATGTCGCTGCCGACCAGCTTGTCGTCCGTACCACGCAGAGTGACCGCGACCAGGCCTTGCTCGTCGATCGCGCTGGGCAAGCGGATGTCGTTTACCCGCTGGCTGATCATGAACACGGCGTTGCACAGCACGGCGCAGGCCAGCGCAATCTCCAGCACGATCAGCAGGGCCGGAATGCGGTGCTTGCGCAGGCTGGCAAAAATGGGACGGATTTCCATGATGACCTCAGGCAGCTTTGAGTTGAGGGGCCGGTGCCAGCACGCAGGCGCGCCAGGCTGGCAGGATGCCGGCGATCAGGCTGGCAACCAGCGCCACGACAAAGGTGAACAGGAACATTTCGAAATCGAGATGCGCGAGGCTGGCGTACTGCGCCGGCTGATGGCGGATGCCGAGCAGCCCCAGCTCGGCAAACAGCAAACCCAGCACGCCGCCGGCCAGACCGACGATGCCGGCCTCGACCATGAACTGGGT
Source organism: Rhodanobacter sp. (assembly GCA_027307195.1). Lineage (GTDB taxonomy): Bacteria > Pseudomonadota > Gammaproteobacteria > Xanthomonadales > Rhodanobacteraceae > Rhodanobacter. The sequence goes on from DAHUXL010000197.1 coordinate 3,053, forward strand.
AAAGATCTCGCGCCGGGTGGCACCAAGCGCTCGCCGCACACCGATCTCGCCCGAGCGGCGCAGACACTTGGCCAGCAGCAGGCCGACCGTGTTGACCACGCAGATCAGCAGGAAACCGAACGCCAGTCCGGCTTGCAGCCGCACGTCGTCAGGTACCACCTGCTCCTGGCGCAGCCAGCCCATCAGGTCGAGCAGCGAAGTCTCGGTGCGCTGGAACCGACCCAGCGCCACCTGCTGCTTCACATAGCCGTCGAGGAAGGTCTTGTAGCCCGCCACCGCCTCGTTGCTGTTGAGCTCGACCCACACGCCGAGCCACTCGCACGG